>JBILPR010000236.1:0-6864 GCA_044373795.1 Algoriphagus sp.
GCAGGAGAAGCGACGCGTTTGGCTTATGGAACCGAAGAAGCAAAAGAAGGAAGAAACGCCTTTTTGGAGAAGCGGAAGCCGAATTTTAAGAATATTAAGTGGATTCCCTAAAAAGTCCATAGTCAGGAGTCCATTGTCTATATTATGAAATCTGGAATTCCTCTATTCGGAACTATTTTTAGTTGAGTTTTTGTCCCGTAGGGACAACTGTTTGGTAAAATTGGATTAAATGAATTGAAGCGTTCCATCGGAACGCTTGGTCTGCCTTAATTTCTTTAAAATTCACCATCCGTTCCTATGGAACGGGGCCATTCTTCCAACATGAATTTTTACTACTACCAACCAGACGTTCCTATGGAACGATAAGTTTGATACTTTCTGAGACCTTGAGAAAGAAGAAAGCCTTCGAAATTTCGAAGGCTTTCTAGGTTTTAAGCGATTATCAACTTTGTAAACAATCGATTTTCAATTTGTGGGTTGGAGTTCAAAATCCGTAGCTGTTGACGGTGGACCGTCGTCTGTTGACAACAGCTCTTAATCCCCAATAGCCTGATAAACCATTTGCCTGAATTTGTTTTCGTAGTAGGAACTGAATGGATTTACCTGGGTCATGAAGATGGCGACCATTTCTTCCTTGGGATCAATGAAAAAGTAGGTGCAAAAAGCCCCGCTCCAGTAGAAAGTGCCTTCCGAACCCAGACTTTTTGTATCTGCCAGATCTTCAACGACTGCAAAACCAAGTCCGAAACCTTTTCCCGGATCCCTAAATAGGTCATTTGCCTGATCAATTGACATGATTTCGACGGTCTTTGGGCTCAAGTATCTTTTTCCATTCCACTCTCCACCGTTAAGCATCATCTGGGCAAAGAGAGAATAATCCCGGGCTGTGGAAAACAATCCGTGAGTTCCTCCAAAAACCGTGTTGCCGGAAGTTGGAGTTTGCCGTTCGCTTTTGATCAGCACTCCGGAATCGTCGAAATTGTGGAGTTTCACCATTCTTGGATTTTGGGCATCGCTAAGATTGTATCCTGTGTCTTTCATTCCCAGCGGATCAAAAAGCCGGGATTTTAAGAATTGGTCCGGGCTCATGCCTGAAAAAACTTCGATCAATCTGGCCAAAATATCAGGAGAAGCTGAGTAATTCCATTGCTCGCCCGGATGGCTTGCCAAAGGCTGCGCTGCCAGCGCTTTCACCCGCTCTTCAATGGTCTTTGGACCGGACATGTAGATTGCTTTTGCAACCTCTTTGTCAAGTTCTGTTCCGCCAATTCCATGGAGAAAACCTGCTGTGTGACTCAAAACCTGTGCAATTGTGATCTGGGATTTTGCAGGTTCAATCCCGCCTTTCGATCCTTTTGCAGGATCGAGGATCGCGTTCATTGCCTTGAACTCGGGCAGATACTTGGAGATGGGATCAGTCAAAAAGAAATGCCCTTCCTCATAAAGCATCATAAAAGCCGTGGTCACGATTGGCTTGGTCATGGACTGAATGAAAAAGATCTGATCCTGCCGCATTGGAGTTTTTGCTGAAAGATCGTTGTATCCCAAAGCTGATTCGTGCACTTTTTCACCTTTGCGATACATCAGCGTGACAACACCCGGAAGCCGGCCTGCATCAATTTCTTTTTGGAAATAGGCATCGTATCGGGCTAGTCTTTCGGAAGAAATATCTGCGTCTTTGGAGGTTTTTTCAATCGCGAGCTGCGCAAAAGAAGGCGCTGAAACCAATGAGATAATCAGCAGAAATGAAGAGGATAGAATTTTGAAATTCATGGAAAGGGTTAATTGGGATTGCAAGTAAAAAGTACTCGAATAAATATAAAGTCAGTAGTGAGCTTTTTCCTAATTTGACCTTGACTTAAATAGAAATCATGAAGCATCTCGAAACTTCCTACACCACCCACGACGGCAAAAAACTTTATCTGCAGGCTTGGATGCCTGAAAAGCCTAAAGCTGCAATGCTTTTGGTTCATGGGTTGGGAGAGCACAGCAGCCGATATCTTCATCTGGTCGAAAAGTTGAATGCAATCGGATTATCGGTTTTCAGTTTCGATGGGCGCGGTCACGGGAAATCTTCCGAGGGCGGGCCAACTGCCTTTTTTGAATCCTATGAGGATTATGTCAAAGACATCGATGCACTTTTTGGGAAGGTCAAAAACTACAGTCCGGGAGTTCCGGCATTCCTGTACGGGCACAGCATGGGTGGTGGATTAGTTGCTGCTTATGTGCTGAAGTATCAACCGGAAGCTGCAGGAGTGATTTTGAGTTCGCCGGCGATCAAGGAAGCTGAAGGCACCTCACAAATTTTGATCTCAGTTTCAGGTTTGATAAGCAAATGGCTGCCGAGATTCAAGGCTTTGAAATTAGATCCCAAACAGATTTCCCGAATTCCCGAAGAAGTTGAGAAATACCTGAACGATCCATTGGTTTATTCCCAGCCGGTTCCGGCGCGAACAGGCCATGAATTGCTGAAAATGATGCGATTGATTCAGGAGAATGCTGCGAATTTCACATTGCCATTGCTTTTGATCCATGGTTCTGCAGATGGGCTTACCAATCCGAAAGGCTCAGAAATGTTAGCTGAAAAGGCCAACTCATTGGATAAGACCTATAAGGTTTTCCAGGGAGGCTACCACGAATTAATCAATGATTCCGACAAAGAAGAAGTGATGCAGTTGATCTGCGATTGGGTGGAGGATAGGATTTAGAATTCCGTATGGATCATAAAAGGCCGTGATAAGATCCGCCCACTGGACAGAGTACTTTTGCAGTTGTTCAACCCCATTCTGGGTTGGGCATCATGGATGTGTTTATCATCTTTTCCATGGGTTTTACCCATGGCTATTCATGGTTAGATCCCGTTGGGATCTTTCCTCTGTAGAAAGTAACATTCATTTTAGAAGACCATGAAGTGGTCAAACCTTGAATAGCCCCTGGTGCAACCGGGGGAGATCGTAATTTGGAAGTTGTTTCAGCCCAAGCCTGAAGGGCTTGAACATATTTTGGATTTCAAGATGGTTTCGGAAGACTATGAAACGCCTCATCTTAGTCGATTTCTTTCTATTCTTTCCTTCGCCTCAATTAAAAGTTGATGAAGCTTCCGTTCCAATTCCTTTTTGGGTGGCATTACTGTCCAATATTCCGCGACCATTATTCCGTCTTTTTGCATTTCCAGCAATTCAACTTGCTCATTATTCTTTTCAGCACAGAGAATCAAACCAATAGGTTCCAGCTCCCCATCTTGTCTTTCATACTTGTTAAGCCATTTGAGATAAAGATCCATTTGACCTTTAAATGCAGCTTCAAATTTCCCAATCTTCAATTCAATCGCTACCAATCGTTTTAAATTTCTATTGTAAAACAACAAGTCCAAATAAAAGTCCTCCCCATCAATGATCATTCGCTTCTGACGTTCCATAAAGGCAAATCCTTTCCCCAGCTCTAAAATGAAAGCTTCCAACTCATGTAGAATTGCTTTCTCCAAATCATTTTCCAGGTAAGTGTTTTTGAGACCCAAAAAATCCAATAAATAGGGATCTTTGAAGGCGTGTTGAAGGGAGTCATCGATCTGAGTCTGTTGCGAATTTGCGATTTCAGACCGTTCATATGCTTTTCTTGAAATTTGAAATCTGAGATCTCTCACACCAAGTTGTTGCTTTGCTGTCAATTGGGAATAATATATCCTAGCTTGGATTTCTTTGAGTGGGATGAGTATCAAAAAATGACTCCAACTCAATTGTCGTGACAGTGTAACGACAATTTCAAAATCCAGAAATTGGTCAGTGAATTGAATCATTCGACGGACGTTTTTCTCTGTAAAATTCCTGCCGTAGTTGGATTCCAATTGAGCTGAAATTGTAGCAATTATTTGTTTACCGTATTCAGCCCGTTCATTTTTTAGAATTTCATCGTTGATCCGCTTGCCTACCTTCCAAAACAAAAGGGTTAATGCACTGTTGGCGACTATCGCTAACTGTTTACGACTTTGCTCTATTAATACTGACAGATCTTGGAATAAATCGTCACGGTTTAAGTCTTGCATTTCCTTATTCATGGTTAAATAATTTTCATCTTCTAAATAAAATTTTCCTCCTGGAGATTTACTGTTCAATCTAATCAATCGTTGGAAAAACTAATTTGGAAATTTAGAAGCACCTATACCATCGGTCTTCCAATCAGAAAGAGCAAAAAAACCGGGACTTGATTTGATTCGGCCAACTTCCCATTCATACTCATCCTTTTTCTCAACCCGGCTGATCAGGTAAATCGCCCGTCCCGAAGGGACTTTTTCTAGTTAAGTTGTTGCCTGGATCCAGCCGTTAAAACGGCTGGTTAATCAATCGGCCATCCCTGACGGGATTGGTAATGTTGAAATGTCACGAGCGAGACTCGCGCGCCAACGAATGAATTATAGCCATGAGTGATCCCAATAATATCGAATCCATTGACCAATATTCATATAATGGTTTTTTTGAGTTTTAGAGATTGAGTGCCATTGGCACGACTGATATCCTAACCGGGGGATTTATCCCCTAGCCCATGATGAGGATAGTGGAAAAAATGCCGTAGGCATGGACGATTTTCTTATTTGAAGCTCTCCGGTCTTTCGGTCAAAACCTATCCATGCCAAATCGCCCGTCCCGATGGGACTATTTCTAGAAAGTTGTTGCCTGGGTCCAGCCGTTAAAACGGCTGGTTAATCAATCTATCATCCCTGACTGGATTAGAAACGATGAAATGTCAATCGAGGCGCGTGGGCAACAGCGGATGATTTAACCAGCGACCTGGTTACTTCTATCGCCGTAAAAATTCGTTTTAATTTTTTCTAGGAATCTTGAAATTCAATGCAAGATATTGTTGTAATATAATTTGCGGAAGAATCTACCAGAAACACAAAATATTAACAATTATTTCAGTTGATTATTCTAAAATTTCGCTTTGTTGAAAGTTTGATTTTAGCAAAATTATGGGATCCTAGTAATGAATGATTTGTTTAATAAAAAAGAATTTTTTAGAATCACGAATTATTTAATTTAAAAAATGAAGTCGTTGACATATTAGGAAACCTAATTTTATAATATATGAAAATCATTGTATTAATATTTTCTCTTTCTATCTTATTTGACATTCATAACATTCAGGGCAAATGGAAGCTTTATGAATATGAGGCTTTCTTAAATATCTTGACTTCAGATGCATTTAAAAGTGGAACTGATCAGCAAAGGCAACAAGCAGGAGAGTCGTTTCAATTTGCCTTAGATAATACTTACTATCTTTTCAAAATTGATTCTGTATATTTTTCTGATGCAGGTGCTGGGATAGTTAAACAGAAAAATGGGAAATGGTTAGTTCGAAACGATACTCTAATAATCTTGGAGTCTGGTAAATTCAAGACTCATAAATTTTTAATTGAGTCCATTTCTAAAACTGAGTTAAATTTGAAAATGATTTTACCAAATGGAATTGTGAATAATAGTTTGTTAAAGTTTAAAAAGATCGAAGAATAATCGTCGAATTAAGAGGTTTTGATCTTCTTTGAATAATTCAAGAAGAAGCGTGGGGTGCTGGCACTTGAGGGGAACCTAAGTTTTCGGTCCTCCTCCCAGAAAGAGTAAAAATCCGGAATCTGATTTGATTCGGCCAACTTCCCATTCATATTCATCCTTTTTCTCCACCCGGCTGACTAGGTAAATCGTCCGTCCCGATGGGACTTTTTCTAGTTAAGTTGTTGCTTGGGTCCAGCCGTTGAAACGGCTGGTTAATCAATCGGACATCCCTGACGGGATTGGAATGGATTTAGGAGATTGCTTCGGTCCTTCCTTGAGATGATGATCAATAATGTCATTCGCGCCAGTAGGCAGTACACGAAGGCTCACGAAAAAAAAACTCAGTGCAACTCGGTGAAACCTCTGGGAAACTCGGTTAAACCAAATATAAATTTTGTCACGCGCGGCACGCACGCCAGCCGATGTTGACGTCACTGCGAGGCACGAAGCAGTCTCTTCGTTTAGGAGATTGCTTCGGTCGTACCTCCCTCGCAATGACGAACCTTTTAGATTTCCTTCAAAAGACCCTGCACATCCAGCTGATTGGTGTACATGTCAATTCCTCCATCGCCATTTTTGGGCCATTCTTCCCTCGGGCGATCCCAGTATAATTCCACTCCGTTTTCGTCAGGATCATCCAAATAAATGGCCTCCGAAACTCCATGATCTGCTGCTCCGGTCAACGGATATTTGGAATCAATCAATCGCTTAAAAATCACTGCTAGATCTCTTCGTGTGGGGAAGAGGATGGCGGTATGAAAAAGTCCGGCAGTATTTTTTGGTGCCGGTTTTCCTCCTTTGCTTTGCCAGGTATTCAACCCGATATGATGATGATATCCGCCTGCGGAAATGAAGGCTGCGTCTTTTCCATACATCATCATCAATTCAAAGCCCAGCAAACCACAATAGAAATCGATCGATTGCTGTAGGTCTGTTACTTTCAAATGGACATGGCCAATCCTGGTAGCCGAGGGGATGGTGTAAGAATCTAAGTCCATAAAAGAAGAAGGGTTAAAATGACAGGCTGAATTTCCTGACATTTTAACCCAAAACTCTTAGAAAAAAATCCTAAGGAGAAACTTATTCTACCGCCACCACCGGAAACTCTGTGATTCGAAGTGTGGTACATCCGTAGGGTATCAGTGTAATCGTTTTTTGACGCTTGGTCAACTCCGATCCTGAGATCTTGCCGGTGAAAGAATCCGGAAGCTGAGGAGCGCTTTTGACAGTTTTCCATTCCGGAAGTTGGATGCCCTGCATTCGAAGTTCGATCGGGGCATTCTCCAAATTCCAGGGATAGGATCCGTCCCATTCATTT
>JBILPR010000235.1:0-6864 GCA_044373795.1 Algoriphagus sp.
TGATTCTTTTGCATGGATTAGAAGGCCCGATAGAAGTAGCCGGAAAAAAATACGACGCTCCGCAAATCCTTCCTGTGATGCCGGCCCACTCCACAATGGATGATGCCAGTATTGCTTCCATTTTGACCTATATCCGAAACGAATGGGGAAATCAGGCTCCCCCCGTTACAGGTAGGACAGTGGGAGGAACCCGCCATACTTCTCAGGGTCGGGTATATCCCTGGAATGCTTCCGAGCTCAATAACCATATTGAAAGCCTCAAAGCTTCCGAGACAAAATAAGGATTTAACCACCCACCCAAACCCATGAATAAATCTGATTCAAATTTCCGAAATGACCTTCCCTCTAAAAACAGACGAAGTTTTCTGAAAAATGCAGGGATGATGGGAGCGATGGCTTTTTACTTTCCTTTTCCGGTTTTGCCTCACTATCTGAAAGGAATCCCGATGGGGATTGTCGTCCATTCCTATGGAGCCCGATGGAATTCAAAAGTGGAAAGTAAGACCTATCCCGGATTTCAAAATGCGCTGGATCTGATCAATCATTGCCACAGCATCGGGGCGGGAGGAGTGCAGGTTGGCGTGAGTAATTGGTCTTCAGATTTTGCAAAGCAAGTACGGGATACCCGTGAAAAACTGGGACTTTATCTGGAAGGTAGCATTGGATTGCCCAAAACCGATGGGGATGTTTCAAACTTTGAAAAGGAAGTTTTGGCTGCGAGAGAGGCTGGAGCAACTATTCTCCGCACCGTTTGCCTGAGCGGAAGACGGTACGAGAATTTCAAAACGGAAGGGGAATGGCAGACTTTCAAAATCAATTCCCTGAATTCCATTCGCCTTGCCGAACCAATCGTGCGAAAGCATAAAATGAAACTGGCCGTTGAGAATCACAAGGACTGGAAAGCTCAGGAACTCGCAGACATTATCAAAAATCTGAGCAGTGAATGGGTGGGAGTGACACTGGACTTTGGAAATAACTTTTCTTTACTCGAAGAATCAGATCATGTGATCAGCACGCTGGCGCCCTATGCTTTTTCCACTCATATCAAGGACATGGGAGTGAAGGAATACGAGAAAGGATTTTTGCTTTCTGAAGTTCCGCTTGGAACGGGGATAGTTGATCTGAAATCGGGAGTGGATCTTTGCAGGAAATTCAACCCGGATATCACCTTCAGTCTTGAAATGATCACCCGCGACCCGCTTCAGATTCCTTGTCTGGAGGATAGCTATTGGGCAACTTTCGAAAATGCAAGACCGCAGAATCTGGCTAAAATCCTGAAACTGGTGAAAGCAAAAGAATTCTCCGGCGAACTCCCACGTGTAAGCGGACTCGATCCCGAACAGAAACTGGCATTTGAAGAGAATAATAATCTTGCTTGTCTGACCTACAGCAAAGAGTCGTTGAGGTTAGGAAGTTAGAAGTTTGATTTCGACTTTGAAAAAGACCGAAGACGGGAGACCGAAAAGAGCAAATACCTTCCATAATTTTGTAAACAGTGAGAAGTAAGTCGTGAGATGTTGTTCTTATTACTACTTAATTTTTACCACTTACAGAAATTCAAAAACCTGGTAACCAATTATTAAAAACCTATTAACCAATAACCAACCATGTCAAATCAACTCGATCTTAGCGAACTCCCCGGAATCAATCTTTTTAGTCTCAAAGGCAAATCTGCCATCATCACCGGAGGTTCCAAAGGTCTTGGACTTGCGATGGCCGCCGGTCTGGCTTCCGCAGGCGCCAATGTGATGTTGGTCAGCAGAAATGCTTCCGACGGAGATGAAGCTGCTGCTGAGATTGCGAAGGAATATGGTGTAAAGGCCCTCACTTTTTCTGCAGATGTGGTCAATCAGTCTCAAATGGAAGAGATGGCAAAGACTGCTTTCGAAGCTTTTGGAAGTATCGATATCCTGATCAACTCTGCAGGAATAAACATTCGTGGCGCAATCGACGAAGTGAAACCGGAGGATTTCACCAAAGTGATGGAAGTGAACGTAACAGGGACCTGGCTTGCTTGCCGGGCTGTGACGCCTTATATGAAGTCTGCCGGTAAAGGCAGCATTATCAACCTTGCTAGCACATTGGGATTGGTTGGGCTTTCTAACCGAACTCCGTATGCATCGAGCAAGGGTGCTGTCGTTCAGATGACAAGAGCGCTTGGACTGGAATTCGCGCCATTCAATATTACAGTGAATGCCATTTGTCCTGGGCCATTTTTGACAGAAATGAACCTTCCGATAGCAGATACCGAGGAAGGAAAAAAGTTTGTGGTGGGCGCCACAGCTTTAGGTCGTTGGGGTGAGTTGAAAGAGATTCAGGGAGCCGCAATTTTCCTTGCCAGCGATGCCGGAAAATATATGGTGGGTTCGATGGTGACGGTAGATGGAGGATGGACGGCGAGGTGAGTTCAGAAGGATGAAATCAGAAAGCTGAAATCAAAATGGGAGTAATTAAAACATTTTTGAGTTGGTGATTAATATGGGAGTGAAGCTAACGATTGCCAATTAACCACGTTGGCTTTACTTCTTTTTTGGTTTTCGTCTCCACCATAAATCAGAAATGAATCTTCAGGTTTTGAGTCTGAAAGGTTTTGGAAAAAAGTAAGGCTATCAAAAAAGTGAGAGTTCAAGGTCCTGCTGGATTTTATTTCAGCTGTTATCAATTTTCCACCAACGTCCATTAAAAGGTAAATTTCATGTGATCCTGCTGCATTCCAAAAATAGTTTTTTGGAGATAAGTCCTTGTTAAGTTGATTTTTTAGAATTTCAGTGATGATAAAGTTTTCAAACAATGCACCTTTTGAAAAATGTCGATTAAGATCATCTACACATCTCAGATTAAGCAGCGCACAGGCCAAACCAGTATCATAGAAGTACAGCTTAGGACTTTTGACAATTCGTTTGTTGAAATTTTTGTGGTAAGGTCTGAGTGTAAAGCAAATAAAGCTTGTCTCTAAAATACTGAGCCATTTATTTACAGTCTGATAAGAAACCCCGATTTGATTTCCGATTTCAGAAAAATTCACCAATTGCCCAATCCTCCCCGCACATATCTGTAAGAACTGCCGAAAAGTTGCCAGGTTTCCGATATTCAACAATTGCCTCACATTTCGCTCAACATAAGTCATCAGATAATCTTGTAGCCATTTATATGGATCAAGATCTAAGTCATAGATACGTGGATAAAATCCTTTGAGAATATAATCCTCATAGGACGATAAGCGGTAAGAGGTTGAATGGATTTCTTCAAGAGAGAATGGTAACAGATTAAACAGAGAAATTCGCCCCGAAAGACTTTGTGAAACTACTTCCATCAGAAGTAGATTTTGGGATCCTGAAAGGATAAACTGTCCGGGGATTTTTTCTCGGTCTGTGATGACTTGGACATAGGACAGCAAATGCGGTACATGTTGAATTTCGTCCAAAATTATAAACGAACCACTACTTTGGAGAAAACCCTTAGGGTCTGAATTGGCAAATTGCCTTATTTCAGGATTTTCTAGATTTTGATAAGAATGATTGGGAAAAAGCGCCTGAATCAATGTGGATTTTCCACTTTGACGTGGTCCAGTGACCACTATAACCGGTAATTTTTTGGCCTATTCCTTAATTTTTGCTCCTAATATTCTGTTGATCATAGACTTGCAAAATAGAAGTTCAACTTCTATTTTGCAAGTCTAATTTTTTAATTGATTTGCTTCAACCAGCAAAGTTGAAATAAACAGGCTCTGGGGCCTCCGAAACAGGAATTTGAAATATGTAAACAATACGCTAAAAATTCGCCAGTTGATTGGTGAGGCTTCCTTCTCTACTGAATGTAAATGAGGAACATCGAAGGATGAATGCAGAAAAGCATGGATCGTTTAATATCGAATCTCGAATATCCAATGTCGAATGAATCCTAGCCAACCGTTAACGTCAACACATAAACCACCGAAATAGCAGTTACGCCGGCGATAATGGTACCGATGCTATGCGACATATTTCCCTGCTTTGTAGTCATTCCTGAGAGTTGGGTCACTACCCAGAATCCACTGTCGTTTGCATGGGAAATAGCTAAAGCTCCGGCGCCAATTGCTATCGTTGTAAGTACTTTCATGGTCTCACTATCCAAACCAAGTGGTCCAAGAATCGGTGCGATGATCGAAGCAGTAGTGATCATGGCTACTGTCGTCGAACCTTGAGCGGTCTTAAGACCAAAGGCAATCAGGAAGGGTAGAAAAATCCCCCAATTAGCATCGCTCATGGAGGAGGTGACCAATTCTCCAACTCCTGAATTTTGAAGCATTTTTCCAAAAACTGCACCTGCACCCGTGATCAAAATTACCGGAGCAGCCAATAGGATTGATTCGCCTATCCAGCCTGAGGAAGAGAGCAGTTTTCGATCAAACTTTTTTGGAAGTGTGAAAGATAATATTGCACCAATCAAAAGGGCAATAACCGGGGTTCCCAAAAACTGGAGGGCTTGAACGAATTTCCCCTCTCCCAAAGGAAGAGTGGGGTAATCGGCAATTGAAGCGATAATGATCAAAGACAACGGTATAAGAATCGGCATCAGGGAACTGATAAATTTGGGACGATCTTCTTTTCTTATTTCTTTTTCATCTGCAACCAAAACGGGCTTTAAAGGAATTTTGGTTACCCACTTTTGCACGAAAATGTAAAGAGGAATCAAGGTTATTAATGAAACCAATCCTCCATAGAATATTACCAGGCCCAAATCTGCGCCCAATATCCCAGCTGTCGCGATCGGTCCTGGTGTCGGGGGGACAAGTGAGTGACTGGCCATGGCTCCGAGTGAAACTGCCACAATTGTTGCCGCATAGGAGATTCCGCTTTTGGAAGAAAGTGATTTAGCAATAGGGTTGAGCATGATAATCGTGCTATCGCCAAAGACGGGAACAGATAAGAGCCAACCACTGAGCATCAGGGATAAATTCACTGACTTTTCGCCGACCCATTTCAGTGTTTTTTCCGCTATGACCATCGCTCCGCCGGTTTTTTCGAGGAAAGTCCCTAAAATAACTCCCAATAAAATAAGCAAGCCAACACTACCCATCACTCCTCCAAAACCTTCGGAAATTGATTTGATGATCAAATCTGGAGTCATTCCCATCATCAATCCGTAAATAATCGCACCTACAAAAAGCGCTAAAAAAGGATGGATGTCAAATTTGATAATTGCTGTCAGAATCAGCGCTAAAGCGATGAGGATAATTAGAAATGTAATCATGTTGGGTTATTGGGTTGGGTCTAAAGTTTGGTTTGGGGTATCATCCAAAGCTTCAGTCAAAAATTAGAGAAAAAAGAGCAATAAAAAAGACCGTCTGAATAAACTTGGAACTTATGCTCCTGAGTTTATTCAGACGGCCAATTTAATTGAATCGAAAACCGGGTATTTAAACTTCCCTATGCTTTCTGGTAAATGAAAAACTTCTTGACTTTACTGACGCTCAATATACATGACCGCAGAGTCTTCAATGTATTTGGCAGGATTATAAGAGGCGTAAAATTTACTCTTTAAAGTCCGGAGCGAATTATTTAATCCATTGATTTGGGTGGTGAATTCAGAGGGAAACTTTGTACTGTCGGAGTACACCTCGATCAGGCTTTCGTATTGTTCCATATTGACCAGCATTCTGGTGGTGAGTTGACCAAATCTCAGCCGGAGAGATTGCACTTTATACATGTAAGTTTCGACCTGACCCAACCATTTTCCTTTAGTTTCCTGCGACTTATCCAAATTAGCCAGCTTTTCAGAAATCGCTTTTCGGGACTCGTTTTTGAAAGTTTCCCTGTCAATATCCAAGGTTGCGTTTAGGTACCTCTTTTTGTAATCCAGCATACTGATGCCGTAATAAGTCATCTGATCTTCAAGGAGAGAGCTGTTCTCTTTTTGAAGCTGCTCCAATTCTTTATTGATTTGAGACCATTCATGATCGATGATTGACTTTTGATTCTCAAACTGGCTTGTCACATTCAGGAGTCGGAGCATAGCGGGAGTCTTATCGCTCAGATCTTTTTCTCTTTTTCCTACTGCGGTGACCAAGGCTGTAATTCCGGAAGAAACAGTGCTGGCCATTGTGCCATACAGCGGAATCGTACTTCCGGCGCTGCTGATCAGGTTCAGAGAATTATTGATCACTTCCATCATCAGATCATCCTTTCCCTGTTTATTGTACCAGTTGTCGTATTCCTTTTTCCAGACATTAAACGTATTGTAATTCTGAATTTTCCCGATGTTGCCCAATTGATTGAAAAAAGTTTGAGATGAAAGGAATAAGTCCAAAGGCTGAATGTCGCGCTGGATGCTGAGCAACTCCGTAAATGCCAGTTGACCATTTAGGTTAAGTTTGGTTTTTGGGCCTTCTTCAATGAATTTCAATCTATTATCCAGTGCAAACTGCAGCTTTTCGAGATCCACAATCTTCTCTTTGTCAGTTGCATTTTTGTTGTCAGTTGCAGCAAGCTTTTCGGTCAGTCTGTTGACTTCTTCCTCGTTTCTTTTCAACTTTTCATTTAGCTCTTTGAGCTGATTGTCACGCTCGGTTTTGATTTGCTCCGAAATTGAGTTTTCAACAGTCTCCTGACCAAAGGAAAGAAAGGAGAACAAAGAGAAAATGGTGATCAGAAGAATTTTTGATTTCATCGGGTCTGGTTTAACAGGATTTTCAGAATGATTTTGAAAGGATTTCAGTAAAATCCATCGGGCTTTCGGATGCGCAATTTCTATGCGAGTTTTTGGCGAAAAAGAATTTGATGGATTTATCCGGATAGCTTGCAGGTTTCAGTAAGTCCGGAATTAATAAACCTTATTTGGTCCAATTTAACTTTTACTTAGACGGTCAGTAATTCTTAAGGTTTC
>JBILPR010000237.1:0-6863 GCA_044373795.1 Algoriphagus sp.
ACAGCTTCAACTATTTGAGTTGAATCAGCCCCAATCAGTACCCCCCTACTCCCATGCCCAATCATATCCGGCACACAGGAAACTCGAGTTGTAATAGGTAAGCATGCCCAAAACATAGCTTCTGCTACTGCCTTTGGCCAACCTTCACTTTTTGAAGCGAACAATAAAAAATGTGACTCTGAATAGGCTTTTTTCAAAGATTCAGCTGTTACATTTCCGTGAAGAATAATATTATTTTGAAGATTTTGATTTTGAATCATCCTCTCAATTTCCACTCTTTCAGGCCCTTCACCAAACAGATGAAGTTCAGATATGATCCCTAGTTTATTGAGTTGATTGACTGCTTCACAGCTTACAATTGGATTTTTTCCTTCAACTAAGCTTCCAACAAAAATGAATTTCAGAGGAAAGTCTAAGTTTCGAACCGGGGTCTCACAGATTTCATCCTGATGGTAAGTGGCAGTAAAGAAGGGTTTCAAATTGCCATTCTGAGGGCTCCAATCCCCATAAACAAGAACCTTCATGTTTTTGGAAAGAAAACGATTACTTAAAATTCCTTTTTGAAGCCTATAGGTAAAAGGTTGTAAACTTTTCGGGTCCCAATTTCCAGCATACTTTGAAGTTTTGATTTTTGAGGAAAAAAAAAATTGGGCAACACATGCGATCAAACCCATGTTTCCCGGACATCTCAAATGAATATGGTCTGCTTTTCTCATTTGCTGTATGACTGTTAAAAAAATACCGGGAATTCTAAAAAGAGTATTCAAGCGTGAATTCCATGACATTAGGTCAAAAGCGGAAACAGGAATCAGATTTAGCTTGGGATGTTCGTAAGCCAGTTCTATTGGATCTACAACTTGAGTTTTGGATAATGGGGCAACTACAGTCACCTCGGACACAAATTTGAACCAAAGGTTCATCTCTTTTACATAAGGACCATAGGCAAAGTACCGACCGCTGATCAACTTATGCTCAACATGTGACAGAATTAAAAACTTCAAAGGTTCAATTTAAAATGGGTATATGTTAAGTCTAATAGTAAATAGTGGCTATCCATTTTTTTTTAAAAGGGAAAAAATTGTTTTGGATTCAAATTTCAAAAACATGGCAATGATCATTTAAAAGACCATGAAGTATCAGCTGATTTTAATCCTTGATAGAAAGTCAGATTTTCACCTAAAAGACGGGATATATTAAATTGAAAATTAACTTTTTCTTTTCCGTTGATAGCCCTTCGTTTCATTTCCTCATCATTGCTAAAAATATCAAGTAGTTTCTCTGCAATATCATCCGGATTATGAGGGTCGCAGAGCCAGCCTGATTCTCCATGCTCTACTACTTCCGGCCCGGGGCCAGTTGTAGTGTAAAGCACCGCTCGTTGCATAGCCATTGCTTCGGGAGCTACCAAACCTAGGGTTTCAATATGAGAAGGAAAAGCACAAATATGGGCTTGAGTATAAATTATTGGTAGATCCTTCTGATCTACTGGATCATGAAAAATAATTTTGTTTTTTAAAACATCTGGGATAATACCAAGAAGCTTCCTCTTGTAAGAGTTCCCTTCTGAATCTTTCCAGTCTCTGCCATAAATATGCAATTCACTTTTTGGATATTTTTGGTTGACTTTTTCCATTGCCAAAACCAATTGTCTGATTCCCTTCTTTTCAATTAGGGTCCCTGCAAAAACTATTTTTAAAGGGGTGATTTTCTCAAAAGGTTCTGGTTTGAAGCCGTGCAGGGCAATTGGATACATTATTACCTGAACTGGTCTGGGTTCTATTTGGAGAAATTTCTTAGTATGGTTTACTACATAGTTCGAAACACCGATAAAGCCATCTGCCTTCTTGAAGGATCTCGTTTCTTGATAGGCTTTCCACCTGTTTAGCGGGCGCTTCTCCCCTTCCGCAAAAAAATGATGGCCACCATGCAGTCTAATAACATAAGTGATGCTTGGGATTTTTGTAAGAAAGGCAAGACTGAGCTCTGATCCTTCCACTACATCAATTTGGTTTTCCTGGTTTATTCGAGAGATTTCTTTATCTATTTCCCTGAAATTATGAAACCAAGCGATACCTCTTCTTTTGGAAAAAGTTAGGTAATGAATTTTAACTCCTTCCCTGTCTACTATTGAAGCGCCATCAAGAGTTCCGTTAATGACGGAAACTTGGTGCCCAGCTTTTACCAGTGCCGGGCAGAATACTCCCAAAAAACTCCCTATTCCACCGTGTGGAAAGCCCGGTATTGGATATTCATTTGTCAAAAAGCAGATGTGCATTTAATAATTTCTTTTTGAATTGATTTTAATCAATGCATCTGCTACTCTACGGGATGCGGATTTTGTTGGGTCGGGCTGGACAATTTTTTGATACCATTTCATTCTATCGGGAGCAAAATCATCGGGGTTTTCAATTCCTGCCCTTACTTTATTAAGAATCTCATCCGGTGAGAAAATATATCCGACAGCTGTCATTCCATTCATTGATTCAAAATGTTGGAATCTATAAATCGTATTTACACTCCAATTTTTTGGTTTGACTTCATGATCATATTTCATGTAGAAGGCGAGATTTCCGAAAACTGAAAAATCCAATGCCATTGTAGACCCCATATTGAGAACCACTTTGCAATGAAATGCCAGATTAACTAAATCGATCAAATCTTCAAAAAGCGGAAAAAAATTACCCCAATGATCACCTTGACTCCATTTTGGGTTTGCTAAAACAATTCCAGGAAAGGAACTTAAAACTTTATTGAATCTATCCGGACGCTCGACAGGCACAGGACGAAATATCAGTTGGATGTCCTCCTCATTTTTTAAGGCATTTGCAACGTCTTCAAGATATTTGGGATCATTAGGAGAAGTCAGTGAATCACATCCGGAGAAACATACCCAGGTTTTGTCAGGATTTAATTTAAATCGGTTGGCAAATTGCTCCCTTGAGAGTATGATCCCCTCCCTGTAATAAAAATCAAATTGAGGTGTTCCGGTAGTCACAATCTTATCTTGGCTAATTTCAGGGTAATAAGTTGCCATCTCCCCTTTCATGTAATCACTCCAGACTAAGTATTGATCCGTTCTAAATGGAAGTCTTCCTTTCGGTAAATTGTCCCAAGAAAAAATTGCAGTTGAAGTTGGAATTCCTAACGACTTTGCTGCTTCGATCTCGGGTGTTACTGAAAAAACGCGCTGATGTGTACAAAAAATCAAATCCGGATTCATTTCTATAATTTGATTTTTTGCATTTTTAAATCTGGAAGTTTTCCGGATTTGCCTGAAACCGAAATTTTCAAGCTTACTAGCAATCGTGTAGGAAAAAATAAAAGACCCTAAAAATTGAGCACTCTTCATAATAATTTTACCGGACAGAGAGGAAGCGTTTCCACTCCAGTTGTCCATGATGGTCTCATTATTTGTGGTTTTAGCATTTCTCTTGAGCCTTGAAAATCTAGCAGCTTCTCTCACTAATTTTACCAAAAAATTATCTGGAAGATGTTTAAAAACAAATTGTTCAAAAGACACTTTTAATCTTTCTTCTACAATTTGGATTTGACCAGAGTCTAAACTGTGCCAAAGAATAATTTGATGTCCTTCCTGAATTAGTATGGGTATAATATCAGAGTACAAATAATTCCTGATACCTATCCCATCCGGGATTAAAAAACAAATGCGCATTATGTGGAAAAGAGATTAACTTCTTTATTTAAATGAAATACCCTCAACCAGATTTCCAAAACCAAAACTGAATAAAGAATTCTGGCCCATTTCTGTTGAGGACTTTTCCGATGTTTTTTTAGAATTTCTTTAATTCCGTCTTTGTTAAAATGGAAATAGGATTCCGAAATCCCTTCATTCAAAAATGACTCTAATATTAATCCCCAGTCATGTTGTAAATAGGTGGAATAAGGAAGAGAAAACCCTTTTTTATTTCCTTGATGCTCATAACCTGCATATTCTTTGTATAAAGTCCTAGTGATCTCTTTATCTTTTCCATTTGGCATTAAGGCTCCAATAGGTGATCTAAATGAAAGATCCACTAATCTATGGTCTAAAAAAGGGGCTCGAACTTCCAGAGAACTAGCCATAGATGCTGTATCAACTTTAAACAGAAAATCTGAAGGTAGCCTTGTTTCCAAATCTACCCCAAACGATAATTTCTCTGGATTTTCTCGATATAGATATTCAAGTTCCTTTGCCTTGTTCAAAACACTATTTATAGGTTTTGATTCTATGAAAACCTTGTTGAATACCCCTGACAAATTGGTTTTGGCGTAGAACCCTTCCCATCCTGCCAGTCTGAATCTGTTTTTATCAGTTAAGTATTTTGTTGAAATTTTCGGAAACTGACTCAAAGCTGAATTAAGCAAGTTCGATGGAAATGAACTAAGATATTGAGCATTCTCGGAGTAAAGAACGGGCTTTCGGTAAGAGCCGAATACTTCATCCCCGGCATCTCCGGAAAGCATGACTTTAGTGTGTGAGGATACTTGCTGGGTAACCAGGTAGGTTGGAATTATGGATGCGTCAGCAAGTGGTTGAATATTTTTCATCAACCGAGCTAAGACCTCCAGAGATTTAATACTGATTGTAACTACTTCCTGATTTATTCCCAGCTTTTTAGCGAATACCGATGCTTGGGTAACTTCATCTGTGGAAGGATCGCCTGTTGACATTGTAATAGCTAAAATATCCGATTTAATTTCCTTAGCTATAGCAGTAATCAGTGAGGAGTCAATTCCAGAACTTAAAAAAGTAGCCACAGGTACATCCGCATGTAACTCGGAAGTAACCGATTCAACTAATAATTCATTAACCTTATGCTTCAGCTCCGGAAATGTAATATCCAAATCCGCTTTAGTGGGAAATTGATAGTAAACATTCCAATTTAATTGTCCTTTTTTCGATGATAAAAATCTGGCAGGCTGAAAAACTCTTACTTCTTCATAAATGGTATGGTGTCCATTAATATACATTTGCTCAAGAAGATCAATGACGGCTTCTTGATTAATAGTCATTGAATCCGGATAAATTTGTTTGAGAGCCTGAAGCTCTGAGGCAAAATATAAAGCCTGAGCAGTTTCGATGAAAAACAAAGGCTTTTCCCCATAGCGATCTCTTGCCATAAATATTTCGCCTGAGTTTTTATTGTAGATCAAAAAGGCAAACATTCCAACCAATTTCTCCAAAAAAGATTCTCCGAAGTAATGAAAAGCTAAAAGCAAAACCTCCGTATCTGAGGAGGTTTTGAATGATGCTCCCAATTTTAAAAGTTCATCCTTTACAACCTTGTAATTATAAATTTCCCCGTTGAAAATTATTACCAAACCCAAATCATTACGATGGAAAGGTTGGTTGGCTGAAGTAGAAAGGTCGATTATTGAGAGTCTGTTATGTCCAAGAATCACCTTTTGATCAGCCCAAAATGAACTTGCATCCGGTCCTCTGTGAGATTGAGCCTTCAGAGCTTTTTGGACGGAATCCGATTCGATTTGGCTTATTAAACCAGTTTTTTTTATAATCCCTACGATGCCACACATATTAATTTTCCAAAGCTTTTAAAAACCTATTTTCCCAACTTTCGAGACTATGGAATTTATTTAATTCAATAATATCTGGTTGGTAGGATTTGGAGTAGGAAATTGCATTTTCAATTTGGAGTTCCCATGATTCAAGAATATTAGGCAAGGAGACCAAAAAAGCGAAAGGCAAACCCTCAATAACTTCTGGAATTCCTCCATTTTGGGAAGCGACGACTACATTGCCACACTTAGCAGCTTCTGCCAAGGAAAGACCAAACCCTTCCCTCCAAAGAGAAGTAAAACAATAGATATCACTGATTTGAAGAAATTCAGGGAGCTCACTATTAGGAAGTCTCCCTATGAAAGAAACTCTATAATCATCAACCGCATAATCTGAATCACTTCCTATAATTTGAAATCTTAATTTTGGATTTTTTATCAGTAATCTGGGAATCAGTCTCAAAAATAAAAAAAGACCTTTCTTTGGTCTGTCATTTGAAAGCCACGTAACAACAACTTCGTCTGAAGAGTATCCTTTTTTTGCACGCTTTACTCTTTTTTCGTCAGGTGAAAGCGGAAAATAATTTTTAGAATCTACCCCATTACCAATTAATGCTACTTCAGGTGTAAATTCATCATAACCATCTTTTGTTGCGAGGTATCCTAATCGGGTCAAAAAAAGAACTTTATCTACCTTACTAATCCATTTTCCACTAGTATTAAAAGAATGACCATGAAACGAAAAAATCAATTGAAATTTAAACCCTTTTTCTTTTAACATAGCAAAACTTGCCAGGAGCAATATATCGTCAATAACAAGTACTTGAATTTCATGCGAAGGATTATAAATCTTTTTAAAAGAATTAATAAAATCTCCAGACCGAAAAAGAGGATTCGAAAAAAATGGAATTATTCTGGAAATGAAAGGTATTAAAGATCTCTTTTTGCAGAATAAAAATTTACTGTTTTTTGGGAAAGTTGGACTAAGATAATAGGTAATAAAATCAGGAAATTTATAAGAAAATCTTGTGAACCTTTGAGTCCAACTTCCAATTTTCTTTTCAGAAATTTCTGTATTTGATACTAAAATTCTAATCAATTGACAGATTTCTAAAATTCTTGCAATTCTACCATTCTCTTAAATTGTTCATTATTCTGAACAAGATCCTGAAAATCTCCTGATTGGAGAATCTTTCCTGACTTCATCAAAGAAATAACATCGGCTTTTTTAACAGTACTCAAGCGATGGGCTATTATTAAAATAGTATATTTCCCCATCAACAAATCTATATTATCCTGTATCAACTTTTCAGTTTCAGAATCTAATGCAGAAGTTGCCTCATCAA
>JBILPR010000238.1:0-6862 GCA_044373795.1 Algoriphagus sp.
CAGAATGGGCTCAGCATGCTTCTTTCTTAATTGTGTCCGCTGTTCCCAGCCCATAGCTTCATCTCTCATCTGTCCTTCGAGCAGATAGAGCTTCTGAATTTCGTCCAGCACATAGTTGACCTGCTCTTCATCGTCTTTGAGGGCATCGACAAAATATCTTCTTGCATGTGCCATACAGAAAGTTAGATGGATATCGGGATGGTTTCCATAGAGGGAATCATAGACTCTATGCCCATCGGTCTGGATGATCCCCTTAAAATCCGCAAGCATCTCTTTGGGACCGGATTTATCCCTGCCTTTTCGGTAATAGAACAGTACAAGTCTGTCCACGGGGGCATGGTACAGCCATATGTATCCTTGGTGAATTCCGCCCCGATGGCTACCAGGGTTACGATCTCTGTCCAGTATTTTGATCGGGGTTTCGTCGACTTGGAGGTATTTTTGGTGAGTTACGATCAGCCGCAGAAGCTCCCAGGGCGGCCTGAGCTGTTCCCATCCGCTCAATATCCAATCCGAGGTGGTTGAAGCAGGAATGCGCACCCCCATTTTGCTGTACTTGTCGATCTGTCGGTGGAGCGGCATTCCGAATACATATTTATCGACAGTCATCTGGGCGATGACCAACTCGGGAGGAATACCTTTCTCGATCACCCGGTCGGGAAGGGTTCCGATGAGGATGCCTTCCCCGTTTGGTCTGGCGTACTTGGGAGGGATATAACGCTTCACATAGAAGGATGCAGGTACGACTTCCAGCACTTCGGTGACTTCCCCATCGATCTTTGTACAGCCTTCGGTAGATTCGGACGGCTCAATCACGATCTCTTCCCTTCTGAGTTCCTCGGGAAGGGTCATACGGCCGGTGCCTTTGGCTCTTTTTTTCGGAGCGGATCTTTCTGTGGCAGCAACGGATTCAGAGAGTTCTTCCTGTACCGCTTGGGTGGTACCCAGCTCAAAAAGTCCCAGCTGGTTTTCACCGGAATGGCCATCCCGTTTTTCGCTTTTTGATCCAAAGAGATGTCTGCGGAGCTTATCCAGTTAGGACTTCAGATCTGAGATAATATCTTCTTTTTGAGCAAGGGTCAACAGGGTTTCTTAGTAGCGCTTTCTGTAGTCCGTCCCCGTGTTTTCCATGACCTAAAGATAAGTGGAAAAATGACTTTCTGAGGACATTTAGGCACTTTGTAGGATGAAAAAGCTCTTTGTTTTTGACCTCCTTTTGAGGGGTCATAGCGCTTTCTGTAACTTATCGATTCTAGCTTTACCCCCTGTAAGAGCAGGGTCAGCCGGCTGCTTGTGATGGCGTTTCCCGCCAGTCTGGGACGCTCAAAAGTTCCTCGCTCCAGCTTCTTGACGTACATGGCAAACCCTTCTCTGTCCCATTGAAGCAATCTGACCTGATTGGATCGCTTACCCAAAAACAGAAAAACATCTCCGTTCATCGGGTCAAAGCCCAGCCCGTTGCGCACAAGACCGGACTGGGAGTTGATCCCAAACCGCATGTCGGTAGGTTCCCCGTAAATAAAGTACCGGGTCGAACTGGACAGTGCCAGCATCAGAAAACCAAAGCCTTGATCCTGTCGGTATCAAGGAATCCAAACAACTCCAAACTGACTCCATTTGGATAGTTGATCTTGGCTACTGCCGATGAGGAAGCAGTCTGAGAAAGATCGATTCTGGTAAAGTCTGTTCGACGCTCCAGTGTGTCGGGCTTGAGATCAAACTTTTTGCACCAATAATAAAAACTCACTTTGGGAATTCCCTCCCTGTCTGCAAATGCTGCTTTACTCATTCTTGATCGCTGCCACTTACAAAACAGGTGAAGATACGCTTCGCTACTTGTCTTTTTCATCCCGCACCTTTACCCGATTAATCGGAGCACATCAAGATGAACTTGGTCGGATGGATACTGAAGAACAGCATATTTGTTGATGAAATCCTTGATCAGTTTCTCAGCTGTTTTGGATTTTAAGTCCTCAATCTTCTTCATCTTGAAGTATCGGCAGCTTTTGGTCAATTCTTTTGTTTTAAGTCTTCCAAAATGGTTGATTCGGCCATCGCAGCCAATCTAGCCTTCTGCCGGGTACCTCCTCCTCTGTTCAGATCCTTTTTCTTATCCGCTGAGGTTGCCTTGGTGATGTAGGCTTCATCATATTCTACCATGTCTTCCAACTTAGAGTCATTGTCCCGTTTACTCATGATAACACGGATCTTGTGGTATAGATCGAAGACGGTTTGGTAACGGGTAAAACCCAATTGCCTCTGGAGTTCGAGGGCCGTAAATCCCTGTTTGGTAGGACTGATGAAGGTGAGGGCTATCAGCCACTTTCGCAGTGTTAAATTACTGTTTTCTATTGCTTCGCCGCTCTTCAAGCTGGTTCGAAATTCACATGTTTTGCACTGGAACATATGTTTATTGTGCAGCCAAGAGTGATCAGCGCCCTTGCACTTTTTTAAAACCACACCTTCGTTCTCTCTTTTGGATTTGAAAAAGATCAGGCAGGATTCTTCAACCGAAAAACGCTCCTCAAACTTCAGAAGATTCATGATCAGAACCGGTTTTTCGACCAAGTAACCCTACTTCTAACTGATTAACAGCCTTTTGTCCCGACCTGCCAATATACAATTTGGCTACTGGCGGAATTCCGTATGTTCATAAAATTTTATCCAAAAAATTAATGGAATTATTGAATGAAGCGAATTAAAATCTGAAATAATTGGATCAATTTCACAAATCAAGTAAAATCCTACCGTCAGGTCTTGGGAGTGATATCAATTTTTTAATTCCTCGGGTATTCATTTTTAATAGGTTTAAAACTGAGTATAAAGTTTTTAAAATGAACTAGTAAACCAAATACATTTCATTTTTTATCAGAACACTTGCTTTAACTAACCAGTCAATTTCTGAAGGCTTCGAGCTCATAAAGTATCTTAACAAAAAGAAGGTCAAAATAATTTTGATGAACCTTTCAAAAATCCACTATTCCAAATTGTTCGAAAGAGCCTCTAATTCAGTCATTTAGAGGTTTTGCTTTTTACTTATTGATTTTTTAAAAATTCAGTCGGCTTCAAAAAGTGGGAAATAAGATCAAAAAATGTATTTCAAATAAAAAAAAATGTAATTCGTTTTGAAAATCAACATTTTATTCCCTAAGTTTACATCAACAAATGAAGGGCACTTTTCAACCATCATTACAAAATTTTTCGCAAATAATTTAAAGGTTATTGATATGGCTACTACAATTTCAAAACTGAACAGAATGAATGAATTCACTATTAGCGCCGATTTTCTTCTCAACAGGTATTCGGTAAATTTGTTAGACAGTTCTCAGGTGTTTGCCAAAAGAATGTTCGAGATTTTATCGGTTAGTATTTTCCTTGTTCTGGTAGCAAGTTGGTTATTTCCAATAATTGCGCTGGTTATCAAATTGGAATCAAAAGGACCTGTTTTTTACAAGCAATTAAGGCATGGACAAAATAATGTTCCCTTTTATTGTTTGAAATTCAGAAGTATGAAATCTGAACCTGAAGGACATTTTAAGCAAGCTTCCAAATATGATGCAAGAGTTACCAAAGTAGGTTCGTTCTTGCGAAAAAGCAGTTTGGATGAATTGCCTCAGTTGCTAAATGTACTTATGGGAGAAATGGCAATCGTAGGACCAAGACCTCATGCCATCCCTATGAATAGAGAATTTGCTGAAAAAATAGAAAATTTTATGTTTAGGCACATGGTTAAACCAGGGATTACGGGTCTGGCGCAAGCAAAAGGTTTTAGAGGTGAAATTGTTGATACGTTTGATATGAATGCTCGCTTGAGATATGATTTATTTTACATTAAGAACTGGAGTTTTTTGTTTGACATAAAAATAATCTTTTTGACTTTTTATAGTTTGGTTTTTAATAACGAAAACGCTTACTAATAGAATAGAAATTAAGGTAAAAGCCTCTCTTGAATTTTTTCAGAGAGGCTTTTTTGTTCATATATGAATCATATTAAGACAAATTTTACTTAATGCTTCTTTTTTAATTTATTTCCGGTTAGACTGGAAATTATTCAGTAATTACTTTTAGCGGCTTCCAAATTTATTTTGAGCGAGCTACTATCAGTTTTTCAAGATCAGAATTTTTAGAACCATCTAGTAGAAGGAAAGACTTTTTGAAGAGTTTTTTCTTTTAAATCTATAAAATCAACTAATATAAACAGGACATTAAACATAAGGGATCAGGTAAAGCATTTTTTGAGTTGAGAAATTCAATAGTTGTATTTGTTCAGAAACTGATCTGCGTGAATAGGATCAGGAAATTCATCACAGAACATGCTAGATTTTCAGTGGGATTTGCAAAGCTTTTGCGGTGATAGAAAATAGCAAGATAGATTTTGATGGGAAAAAGAAAGAATATATTTAGGCACCTAAGTAAATTGTAGTAGTAAAGGGTATGTATTGATAAAGTGTAAGCTCCCTGGATCTTCTGCCAATTGAAAGTTGAATTGAAATCATCAGTTTAAATGGGTATTATGAAAATATCAAGATTCATAGAAACACAGATCGTCAAAGCGATCAAAGCTCATGAGGCGGGCAGAAAAGTGGAAGAAATCTGCCGTGAAATGGAAATGACACCGACCATGTTTTATAAATGGAAGCAACGTTACGGTGGAATGGAAGCCAGCGAGGTGAAAAAGCTTAAAAAACTTCAGGAAGAGAATTCCCGCTTAAAACGGATGTTTGCCGATCTGAGTCTGGTGCATGAGGGACTCAAGGATGCGGTGGCAAAAAAGCTTTGACACCTGACGAAAAAGGCATGTTGGTTCAGTTCATGGTCGAGGAACATGGAGTGGTCAACGTCAGGCGCGTAAGGCACTTAGCGTGCTAGGAAGTACTTTCTAATATCAATCCAAACCCAAAAACGAAATGCCCGTGTTCCAAGCTCTGGAAGAGCTGGTGGAGAAACACCCTGCCATTTGCTTTTGGCAGTCCCATTACCCACTTCGCAGAAAAGGCCATCCATGGAACCATAAGAAGGTATACCGCATCTATTCTGCAATGGGTCTGAACATCAGACGTAGACATAAGAAGCGAATAGCGGCCAAGGTCAAACAGGCCCTGTTCAGGCCAGAATCAATCAATCAACTACGGTCTATTATAGCCTTAGGAACGGTAGGCACTTTCGGCTACTCAACATTCTGGATGACTATAATCGGGAAAGGCACTACTAGGCCCTAAGTTATCTGACTCCTGTGGATTTATTGAATCAATTAAAATGAACACATCTTTTGCTTTCCAACGGTTAAGCAGCGCAAAAGTGAATACGGAAAGCAGCTCAAGATCGGTTGGCCCAAGCCAACCGCTCGCTTTGGTCTTGAACTGCTTGGAGTATTCACTTACCTTCGCTTATCGGGTGAAAAATAAACTTTTAATTGGCCCAATTTTCAGGGGAGCTTACAAAAGGATTTTGTGCTGGATTTCAGTTAATATGGTACAAGCTCAATTAAGAGATATCACCTAAATTCCTTCTCGGAAATTGTGTTTATTCGGATTAAATAAAATGTTTATCGTCTCATTTTTGGTGAAAAAGCATTTTACTAGAAAATTAAATTTTAAATAGATTGATTTATTTTTAAATTTATCGGGTCCATTTATTTTGGACATACAATTTTGCATTACAAGTTTTAATTCAAATTATTTAACCTTTTAATAAAAATCTATATGAAGGCAGTTATTTTGGCGGGAGGCTTTGGTACTCGAATAAGTGAAGAGAGTGGAGTTCGGCCAAAACCAATGGTAGAAATTGGAGGTAAACCGATCCTTTGGCATATCATGAAAATTTATTCGGCTCATGGGATAAATGATTTTATTATTTGCTGCGGATATAAGGGTTACATGATCAAAGAATATTTCGCTAATTATTTTTTGCATATGGCCGATGTTACATTTGATTTACAAAAAAACGAGATGGAGATTCATCGTAAGAATAGTGAACCATGGAAAGTGACTTTGGTGGATACCGGAGATGATACCATGACTGGCGGTCGTATTAAAAGAATTGCTAATTACTTAAAAGGGGAAACATTTTGCCTCACTTATGGAGATGGTGTAAGTGATGTTGATATAACAGCTTCAATTGCTTTTCACAAAGAACAAAAAACCTTGGTTACTTTGACCGCAGTGCAGCAATCAGGTCGTTTTGGTATTTTTACTTTAGTAGAAGAAAGTAACAGAATTGATAGTTTTAGAGAGAAATCTAAAGGAGATGGTGTTGAAAACGCATGGATTAACGGAGGCTTTTTTGTTGTAGAGCCGAAGGCACTGGATTATATTATAGATGATCAAACTGTTTGGGAAAAAGAACCTTTAGGTCAAATGGCTGAAAATGGCCAACTTTCTGCTTTTAAACATTTTGGCTTTTGGCATCCAATGGATACTCTTCGAGATAAACAAGTTCTTGAAGCTCTTTGTACTGCAAAAAAGGCTCCTTGGAAAATCTGGTAAATGAATCTTTTGTAAAGAATAACATGTGTATTCGTGATCTTGCAGGTAGCAGAAGAATATAAAGGTTGGTAGCTGGCCTTTGGCAAATCCCCCTTATAAAAGTGATTTCCTAGATAAAGACAAATTTTGTATATTGTTCTTATGGAAATACTCGGATTAGTAAAGGACTTTGGTACTCAAGAACAGTGTATCACTAAACTTGAAGAACTCAAATGGAAAGGAAAGCCTCTTTGCCCTTATTGTGGGAGTGAAAAGTCTACAAAAAGAAAAGGTTCTTTCCGTCACCATTGCCATTCCTGCAATGCGGCTTACAGTGTTATGATAGGAACTATTATGGAATCTACCAAGCTGCCTTTACCAAAATGGTTTTTAGCTAT
>JBILPR010000239.1:0-6839 GCA_044373795.1 Algoriphagus sp.
GTACAGTAGAAAACTTGTATTAAGAAACTGGTGGAAATTCTTTCAGTTTTTCCTGATTTTGGTAGCTATGAATCTGATCGGAGCAGTCTTTGTTTTGATCAATCCCGTCGCAGCTTTGTTGTTTATAGTAGCTTTTTGTATTTCCCTTCCCATGACCTTTTTGGTGATTTATGTTGTTTTTGAAGAGTTGACCAAAGATGCTTTAAGCTCAGATGAGGAGGTTGCATCTTAGTTTACTCATGAGTTAAAATCATCGCTTCCAGCCTTGACCTTCCTTTCTCAGCAAACTCATTGATGGCAGTTTCAGAAGCCGCAGGTGGTTTTATCGGAGAAGAAAAATAGATTCTGACTTTCCCCGGGGAAAGCAATAAGGATCCTCTTTTCATGATTTTGTCTGCGCCGATTACGGCCATGGGCAAAATCGGGATTCCGGTTTCAATCGAAAGTCGGAAAGCTCCTTTTTGAAAAGGGAGGAGCGTTTCACTGGTGTCATTTCGTGTTCCTTCGGGAGCGACGACCACCGATATTCCGCTGTTCAGGATCTTCATCAGCTTTTCCAGGCTTTCTCTGCGCGACTCAGGATTGCTCCGGTCGACCCATATTGCTAGTTTTCCCACGACTGCCCCAAAAATCGGGATCTTCGAAAGCTCTTTTTTGCCAATAGCCCGGACCTCCTGAGGGATTGACATCGGGATGATAGGAGCGTCTAAAAAAGATCGGTGATTGAAGATGTAGATATAGGGCTTGCTCAATTCAATAAACTCTTTGCCGTGGATTTCATAGCGAATTCCACAGAGAAAAGACCAAATCCCGGCCCATAACCGAATGAAAATGAAGGAGATTTTTCCTCCTTTGGAACTTAGAACCAGCGGAATAACAATGAATAATCCGAATAGGAGCATCAATACAATGAAAAGTAATACAGCATAGAGTGTATAAAGTGCCTTAAAGATTTTCATCTTGGAAAAGAATTGGTAATTTTGGGGTATATTTATTCTTCACTCTTTGCTTGCAAAAGCCCCCGAGAAATCTGGGGCTTTTTTCTTTGTATCCATGGATACGGTGATCAATTTTAAAGCTATTGTTACAAATAACCAATTGAATCATAGACTTACCGAAAGGTATCAAAGCATTTTTCGATTCAGTTTTCCTGAAATATAAGAAAATCAGTACCTTTGCAATCCGTTCGGTTGAGCGGGGTATTTTGGTCTTATCCAAAGCACATTTCATACACTAAAAAACCTCAGCCTGATGACTCTAAGGCGGTTGAAATTCAGAGTTAGTAAACGATATGTCTAAAAAAGAGGATTTTAACTGGGAAGATTTCGAGACCAGAGGCTTCGGAGAAGGCTACTCCAAGGAGCAGAAAGCTCAAATGGAAGCTATGTACACCGGAACCTTGACTGAGATCACAGAGAAAGAAGTGATTAAAGGAACGGTTGTAGGAATCACTGAAAAGGATGTAATCATCAATATCGGATTCAAATCTGATGGATTGGTTCCTTTGAGTGAGTTCCGCGATGTAGGTGGGATCAAAGTAGGTGATACCGTAGAAGTATTTATCGAAGAGCAGGAAAATGCTTTGGGTCAATTGATCCTTTCCCGTAAGAAAGCCAAAATCGTTCGTGCATGGCAGGACATCGAGGGAGCCCTCGAGAATGACAGTGTGATCGAAGGTTTGGTAAAGAGAAGAACAAAAGGTGGTTTGATCGTAGATATTTACGGTGTAGAGGCCTTCTTGCCAGGTTCCCAAATCGACGTGAAGCCTATTAGAGATTTTGATATCTATGTAGGTAAGAAGATGGAAGTGAAAGTGGTTAAGATCAACCACGCAAATGATAACGTAGTAGTTTCTCATAAGATATTGATCGAGAAAGATCTCGAGAAGCAGAAAGCTGAGATCCTCAACAACCTTGAGAAGGGTCAGGTATTGGAAGGTGTAATTAAGAACATGACCAACTTTGGTGTATTCATCGATTTGGGTGGTGTTGACGGATTGCTTCACATTACTGATATCTCTTGGGGTCGTATCAATCATCCGGAAGAAGTATTGCAACTTGATCAGAAAGTTCAGATTGTTGTTCTTGACTTCGATGATGATAAGAGAAGAATTTCATTAGGCATGAAGCAATTGACTGCTCATCCTTGGGATTCATTGGCTTCAAGCCTTGAGATCGGTTCAAGAGTAAAAGGTAAGATTGTAAACGTAGCAGATTACGGTGCATTCCTTGAGCTTGCTCCAGGTGTGGAAGGTTTGATCCACGTTTCTGAAATGAGCTGGTCACAGCACTTGAGAAACCCTGCCGACTTCGTGAAAGTAGGAGACGAAATCGAAGCAGTAGTATTGACTTTGGATAAGGACGACAGAAAGATGTCTCTTGGCATCAAGCAGTTGACTGAAGATCCATGGACTAAGCAGGACATGAGTACGAAGTACGCTGTAGGTACTAAGCATAAAGGAGTGGTGAGAAACCTTACAAACTTCGGTTTGTTCCTTGAGCTTGAAGAAGGTATCGACGGATTGGTACACGTATCTGATCTTTCTTGGACTAAGAAAATCAAGCATCCATCTGAGTTTGTAAAAGTTGGCGACGAATTAGCTGTTGCTGTTTTGGAACTTGATGTTGATAACAGAAGATTAGCTCTTGGTCATAAGCAATTAGAAGAGAATCCTTGGGATACTTTTGAGACTGTGTTCCCAATAGGTTCAATCCACAAGTGTACTGTAAACTCTAAGAACGACAAAGGTGCGGTACTTGAGCTACCTTACGGTTTGGAAGGTTTCGCAACAGTTAAAAACTTGGAGAAAGAAGACGGTTCTCAGGTTGAAGTTGGAGATGCTTTGGATTTCAAAGTGACTGAATTCTCCAAAGACGATAAGCGTATCGTTCTTTCTCATACTGCAACTTTCAGAGAAGAGGCTAAGCAAGCCAAGAAGGCAGCAGCTCCGGCAGGTAAGAAGAAAGAAGATTCTGTAGAGATTCCAGCCCAGTCTGAAAAATCAACTTTAGGTGATTTGGATGCTTTAGCTGAATTGAAAGAGAAAATGGAAGGAGGCAAAAAGTAAGAAGTAATCTGAAAGATAATCTTTCAGATTACTCTTCCTACATGCCATTTTATAGAGTGTCTGCCGAAAGGCGGACACTTTTTTTGTTGCCCACCCGAGACCAGAGTGACTATTTTACTCAGGGTTGAACAGTCTGTTTTCATATAAAAATTTCCTGACTGTAGTTTTTGGCTGTACACCTAGGTTTAACCCGTGGCCAAATAAAACCAAGCCTGAGACCCAATGAATGGTTTTCCTTCCCGGACTCTGGATTATGAGAACTCATTATCCCTCTATTAAAAAATGCTTTAAGCCTAATCGGCAGCATGAGAGATGACCATAAAATCAAAAAAGCATTTGCCAAGGCAAATGCTTTTAATTTTAGAGGTCGAGAGCGGATTCGAACCGCTGTACGAGGTTTTGCAGACCTCTGCCTAGCCGCTCGGCCACTCGACCATCATATTTTGGAATGCAAATGTAGAAATAATCTTTTCTGAACCCAAATCGAAAATGATGATTTTGAGAATTGACTCATTTTTTGTTCAACATTAAATTGCTTCATTTTAACAATATTTTTCTTCAGATACTGATAATCAAGGCTGTACAAAAATGAACAAAAAATCTTACTATTTATATTTGTTCTAAATTAAATCTGGTTGAAAAAAAAACATTTAACTAATTGAAAATCAATAAATTGGCGCTTAATTTTTATCAATTTTACCTTCATCCTATGAATGAAAGTCTTGTTTGAAAAATTGAACTCGGGTAGTACCTTTGCAGGGGTTATTGGAGACCACTTAAACTATTTAATTAGCTAAAATATGTTATCAAAACGCTCGTTAGTAGGGGTTGGATTGAATTTCCACACACTGGCAGTGCTGTTTTTCATGCTGATAGGTTCCCAGGCTTTTGCCGTGGATCCTACAGTTGCCAGTAGTGATGAAGCAATCGCCGCTGGTAAAGTTGTATTTAACGCCAACTGCAAAACATGTCACAAATTGGATCAAAAGTATATCGGTCCAGCATTAAGAGGAGCGACTGACAGAAATGATGCAGAGTGGGTTAAAACTTGGATAAAAAATTCCCAAGTTGTAATAGCGTCTGGAGATTCTTATGCCGTGGCTTTATTTAAAGAGTATAATAACTCTGTAATGCCCGCTTACACTTTCCTCACTGATGAGGATCTGAATGGATTGCTCGCCTACATCGAGTATGGAGATAAAGTAGACCCTGCAGCAGCAGCAGCAGCTCCGGGTGAAGGCGCAACAGGCGGCTCCGGTGGTGGGATTCCGGCAGAATATCTCTCAATCATTTTAGGAGTACTTGTGATTGTACTTTTACTGATTTTGGTTGTTTTAGGTTTGATCATTTCTGTGTTGACCAAATATTTAAGCAAACAAGAACTAGATCAGGATGACAAAGAATTCGTTTCACAGAAGTTTGAGTTAGGAAAAGTTTTGAAGAGTGACGGATTCGTTCTAATTATCACTCTTTTTGTTGTTGCAATGGTTGCCAAAACCGCAATTGATGGATTGTATTCAATCGGTATTCAACAAGGTTACGCTCCTGCACAACCAATAGCTTTCTCTCATGCTTTGCATGCTGGTCAGTATGAGATTGCTTGTCAATATTGCCACACTGGTGTGGAAATCGGCAAATCAGCTAATATCCCTTCGGCCAATATTTGCATGAACTGTCATACACACATCCAAAATGTAGGCGGGAAAGAAGGCGTCTCTACTGAAATTCAAAAAATTTACAATGCAGTTGATAACAACACCCCGATAGAGTGGGTGCGGGTTCACAACTTACCTGATTTGGCTTATTTCAACCATGCCCAGCACGTGAAGGTTGGTGGCATTGAGTGTCAGACTTGTCATGGTCCGATACAGGAAATGGAAGTGGTGGGTCAGCATAGTGCACTGACTATGGGCTGGTGTATTGATTGTCATCGACAAACAGAAATTACTACAGAAGGCAATGCTTACTATGACAAGTTAGTTCAGCTTCACTCTGATTCAAAAGATGCTCTTAAAGTAAAAGACATCGGCGGATTGGAATGTGCTAAATGCCACTATTAATTCATTCTTCTTTTTGCAAATTCATTCCTAGATCATAAAATGAAGGAAAATAAAAAAACATACTGGAAAGGACTAGAACAGCTCAGTAACGATCCGGAGTTTGTAAAGCATGCCGATAGGGAGTTCCCTGAAGTGCCCTCCGTAGTAGGAGAGGATGGTAGTGCTTCCCGAAGAGATTTTCTCAAAGTGATGGGTTTTAGTTTGGCGGCAGCTTCCTTGGCTGCTTGCGAGGCACCAGTAAGAAAAGCTATCCCTTATGTGAATAAGCCGGTTGACATCAACCCATCTATTCCAAATTATTATGCTTCAACTTTCTCTTCCGGTGGTGATTATGCCGCTATAGTTGTTAAGACAAGAGAAGGTCGTCCTATTAAAATTGATGGAAATGAGCTTTCTCCTATCAACAAAGGAAAAGTGAATGCCATCGTGGAAGCTTCAGTTCTTTCACTTTATGACAAGCAGAGACTTGCCGGGCCTTATGTAGGGGGTAAAAAATCAGATTGGGCTACTCTCGATGCAGAAGTTAAATCCAAGCTTGCATCTGCTGGTACGGTTAAAATAGTGTCGAATACAATTCTTTCTCCTTCCACAGATAAGGCCCTTCAGGCTTTATCTGCAGCTTTTGGCGGAGCTGAATTGATCACGTATGATCCCCTTTCCAATTACGGGATTTCAAAAGCAGCTGAAACTTTTTATGGTCAGGCTGTAATTCCTTCTTACCATTTTGACAAAGCAAAGACGATTGTTTCATTCGGAGCAGACTTCCTGGGTACGTGGATTTCTCCGATTGAGTTTGCTGGTCAATATGCCAAAACAAGAAAAATCAGTAAGGAAAAACCTGAGATGTCAAGACATTATCAGTTTGAATCCAACTTGTCAATGACAGGTGCGAATGCTGATTACAGAACTCCAATCAGAGCTTCTCAAAGTGGATTGGCCGTTTTGGCTTTATACAATGCGGTAGCTAAGAAAGCAGGAGCAACGGCTGTTTCTGCTCCGGCTGTAGAAATTGCAAATCTTGAAAAAGCTGCAACTGATCTTTGGGTCTCTAAAGGAGCATCATTGGTGGTTTCAGGTTCAAATGATCCAAACGTTCAGGTTGTAGTAAATGCTATCAATGAACTCCTTGGAAATAATGGTGCTACTGTAGACTTCGGTTCGCCTGTTCATTTCAGAAAAGGAAATGATGCGAGAATGAATCAATTCGTTACTGAATTGAAAGGCGGACAAGTTGGAGGAGTTATTTTCTACAATTGTAACCCTGTTTATGATTTCCCAAGAGGTGCAGAAATTGCAGAAGGTATTACAAAAGCGAAAGTTAGTATTTCAACCAACGGAACGTTGGACGAGACAGCTTCTCTTGTACAATTGGTAGCTCCTGATCATAACTTCCTTGAGTCATGGAATGATTTCCAGCCAAAAAATGGTCACTTCTCTTTGGCTCAGCCAACGATCTCTCCACTTTTTGATACTCGTCAGGCTCAAGAATCTTTCTTGGTATGGGCGGGATCGACCTCAAATTATTATGATTTTCTTCAGGCTAACTGGAACTCAACTCTATTTGCAAGTATAGGCGGCTTAGCTTCATTCCAGGAATTCTGGGATCAGTCCTTATTCAATGGTGTAGTAGCGGTTGAAACAGCCTCTTCCACATTGGTTCCGGTTGGTGATGTTTCTTTGGCAGCAGCTGAAGTATCAAAAGCTTACAAAGC
>JBILPR010000241.1:0-6814 GCA_044373795.1 Algoriphagus sp.
CAAAAAAGCATAAATCAAATCAGGTTTTGATTTATAGGTCTTTCCTTTTCATCGCCACTTTGGGAGTTTCTGTTACCGGACATTTCGGAGCTTCGCTGACACATGGAGAAGATTTTCTCACAGAAGTTTTGCCCTTGGATGGCGATTTGGATGAACTGGAAAATACTCCAAGTGCCCCCATCAACCTTGCTGGTTATCAAGCGGAATTGAATCCGGAAACGGAAATGAAACTCATCGGCGAGGTGAGGATGGTCCTCGCACACAATTGCTACAAATGCCATAGCGGCGCCAAAATCGAAGGCGAATTGAGGCTCGATGAGAAAGAATTTGTCTTTGCCGGTGGGGAGTCCGGAGAGATTTTGGTTCCGGGAAATCCCGGTGAAAGCGAAATAATCCGACGCATTAACCTGCGGAAAGGACATAAGGATGTGATGCCTTCGAAAGGCAAATTACTGAGCGATTCCGAAAAGCAATTGCTTGAACTTTGGATAGCAAAAGGCGCTCCCTGGCCTGATGGCTCGGCTCAGCAATCCGTCTACCGCGTTGCGGAATTGGCACCGAGAAAACCCAACCTTCCCCGGGCGACAGCAGGCATCAGCAACCCGGTTGACCTCTGGGTTAATGAATATTTCAAAGAAAACAACCTTACCTGGCAAACCAAAACCGATGATCGGACTTACCTCAGGAGGATCTACCTGGATGTGGTTGGATTGATCCCAAGTCCTGAAGAACTTCAAGCTTTTTCACAGGATTCCCGACCCGATAAGCGAGAAATTTGGCTCCAAAACCTGCTCAAGCGAAACGATGATTATGCCAAGCATTGGATGACTTTCTGGAACGATGCCCTGCGAAATGACTACACCGGAACCGGCTACATCACCAATGGGCGTTTTAATATTACGGATTGGTTGTACACTTCAATCCGGGATAATAAGCCATATGATCAGTTTGTCAGGCAACTCCTAAATCCGGATGAAAAGTCAAAAGGCTTTATCGAAGGGATTCGCTGGAGAGGAACCGTAAATGCAAGTCAGCGCACAGAAATGCAAGCTGCCCAAAATGTAGGACAGGTTATTCTGGGCCTCAATCTGAAATGTGCTTCCTGTCACGACAGCTTTATCAGCGACTGGAAACTAGAGGAAGCGTATGCTTTTGCCAATGTCTTCGCGGATTCCACGCTGGAGGTCAGCCGATGCGAGCAGCCAACCGGCACCATGGCCAAAACCAAAATCCTTTGGGAGGAACTTGGCGACATTGACAGCGCTGCCAACCGGGCTGAAAAACTGAGACAGCTCGCTGACCGTCTCGTACAACCTGCAAATGGCAGAATGTACCGAACAATCGTCAATCGGGTTTGGAAGCAAATGATGGGAAGAGGAATCGTAGAACCGGTAGATGAAATGGATAACCTACCCTGGAGCCAGGATTTACTGGATTGGCTGGCGGTGGATTTTGTCGAAAACGGCTATGACCTCAAGCGATTGGTCTTTCTGATCGCCTCCTCAAACATCTACCAATCTCAATCTGTGAGTATCGAATCAGCGGACAAACTGATCGCAAATGATTTCCAATTCAAAGGCTTGATCAGAAGAAGAATGACTGCCGAACAGTTTTCCGATGCTGTGAGTCAGATGATCTACCCGCTTTTTGATTCATCTGAAATGAAGTATAAGCCATACGAACTACTTGCTGAAGAAGTAAAAGCTCCTTCTTTTGCGCGAGCATCTCTGGTAGCAAATAATTCTTTTCTGACAGCTTTGGGCCGCCCAAACAGAGAAATCGTATCCACCAGCAGAGATTCTCAGGCGAGTTTGCTCCAGGCTTTGGAACTCACCAATGGAGAAAGGCTCAATACCGCCATGAAAAATGGGGCAGAAAAATGGAAAGCCAATTACCCGAACACAGATCAGCTGACCCAAGAATTGTATCAAAAAGCCTTGAACAGAAAACCAAGTCCTAAAGAACTTCAAATCGCCAAAGCGGCTTTGGGGCCAAATCCTGGTTCGGACCAGATTCAGGATTTCTTCTGGGCGGTATTGCTGCTTCCGGAGTTTCAGATGATTTATTAGGAGATAATATATAGACCATAGTCCATAGATTGGGACCTTGGGAAATTTGAATAGTCATAAAATGAAGAGTTAAAAATTAAGTCCCGAAGACCATGAAATATCAACTGAACCGAAGAGATTTTTTGAAGAAAACCAGTGCAGCGGCGATTGCAAGTATGGCGATGGGAGCACCTATGTCAGGCTTGCTTTCTTCTTGCGCCACTCCCCAAATGCCCTCCACTGCGGATTCAGTCATCCTGCTTTTCATGGCAGGAGGAATGGCACATACGGAGACTTTTGACCCGAAAAAATTTACCCCTTTCCGCAAGGGAATGGAATCCAAGGAAGTTCTGAGCACCTTCCCTTCTGTGCCTACTATATTGGATGGAATTCAATTTTCCGAAGGACTTGAGTCGATCGGCAAGATCATGGACAAAGGAACGCTGATCCGATCTTACGTTGCCGCAGATCTCGGACATATCCTCCACACACGACACCAATATCATTTTCATACCTGCTACGAACCACCTCAATCAGTGGTCGTACCGCATTTGGGTTCCTGGATTGCCAAGGAAAAAGGTCCGCTCAATCCTGTCATTCCTCCGTTTATCAATATCGGTCAGCGATTTACAGTCGGTGAAGGCGAGGAGCTGAAAGCTTTTCACAGCGCGGGATTTCTGGGAAGTGAAAACGGACCCTTCCTGATTCCTGATCCGAGTGCTGGTTTGGACAGCGTACGACCGCCAATCGGGATGGATACCAAGAGATTTGAGTCAAGAAATAAACTTTACCAGGACTTGATTTCCGCCAGCCCGATGGGTGAATTTGGGTCGGATTATCAAAAGGAATCGCTCAAGCAATCCATGGAACAGGCCTATATCCTGCTGAATTCGCCGGAGGCAAAAGCATTTGACCTGAGTCAGGAACCTAAAGAAAGCTACGACAAGTACAACACCGGAAAGTTTGGCTTAGGCTGTCTGCTTGCCAAAAGGCTGGTAGATCAGGGCGCTCGCTACATCACGGTGACGACTGAATACGAACCGTTTTTCGGTTGGGACACCCACGACAATGGAAATACCCGATTGAAAGACATGAAGAAAATGATCGATTCTCCAATTGCACAGCTCATCTCTGATCTTGACGCAAGCGGAAAACTTGAAAGGACCATCGTGATCGTGGCAAGTGAATTCAGTCGGGATATGCTCACCGAAGGAAGACCGGATCTGAAAGTGCAGGATCAGGTGAAAGTCCCTGATATCATCGAAGACATGAAAAACTACGGGATGCACAGACATTTTACAGACGGATGCTCCATGCTGATGTTTGGGGGTGGAATTAAACGAGGGCATGTTTTTGGCAAAACCGCTGACGAACGACCATGCAAAACCATCGAGAATCCAATCAAAATCGCCAGCATTCATCAGACAGTCTACCATGCGTTGGGAATTCCGCAGGATAAGAATTATGAAATCGAAAAGCGTCCTTTCTACACCACTCCCGACGGCCACGGAAAAGCGGAGCCCGGCTTATTGGTCTGATCAAATTACTTCGATTCTGTTTCCTTAACTTCGTCCGATGGACAAAGAAATCCTAATCGATCTTGTAACCAAAACGATGCCTTTTGGCAAATATAAAGGACGCTTGCTCTGTGATATTCCGGAGTATTATCTGGTTTGGTTGCATGGAAAAGGGTTTCCCGAAGGAAAACTGGGAATGTGGCTCAGTACACTCTATGAAATCCGGCTAAACGGATTGGAAGGGATATTGGCGGAATTGCGAAGAAGATATGGGAAGGTGTAGTAGATTAATTTTTGAGACCACGGTTATCCTCAATGTTGCGAGTGATCTTAAATTCTTTGCTCAGCTGGACGGAAGACCGCAGACGGGAGACCGAAGTAGCCACTTCCGTCACTTGTGCTGAGTTCGTCGAAGTATCCGTCTGCGGTCTTCCAGCCTGTAAAAAAAGAAAATATTGCTACTGACATCGTTGCGGAAAATCATATCTTCTTTTCCTTTATCGTTCTGAAAATGAAATAACCCACCATTCCTGCGAAAAGAAAGCTGAATGGCAACGCGAAAAGAATCAGCAACTGAGAGACCGAACCGAGAAGTTGTTCCTTGCCAGTAAGGATCACTGCGATGGTAAAAAGGGGAATTGAAAATCCCCAAAACAGTCGGATTTTTCTGGAAGGTTCCGTTTTTCCTCCGTCTGAAAACATACTCAACACAAAAATCGCTGAGTCTACAGAAGTGACCAAAAAAGTGATTATCAAGATCGTAGTCACAGAATTGCTCAAACCAGAATGTGGAAATGCTGCGAAAAAATTGAAAATGGCACTATAAATAGATTCGAATTTATCAGCAGAAACCAACCCTGCTTCTATCAGCGCAAAGGCATTTGCCCCGAAAACTGAAAACCAGAGGAAAGTCCCAACGGAAGGAATGAGCATCGTACCAATCACAAATGCCCGCACCGATCTTCCTTTCGAAATCCTCGCGATAAATACCCCGGTAAATGGCGCCCAAGCCAGCCAAAAAGCCCAATAGAAAATCGTCCAGTCGGTCAAAAACTGATGAGAAACTTTCTGCCCGTTCAGGTTGAGACTCATCGGGATAAAATCATACAAGTATCCACCGAAAGATCGCATCAAAGCTCCCGTAACGATCCCGCTGCTTCCGATATACCAAGTGAACAGCATCAATCCGATCGCAAGTCCAATGTTTAGATTTGATAGAATCCGGATGCCTTTGTTTACACCTGAATACGCCGAAACCGTAGCCAATGCGCAAATCAGCAAAACCGGAAAAATCGCCTGCTCCGAAGAAATCACTTCCCATTCAAGCCAATATCCGATGGCATCCAAGAGTTGCCTGCTTCCCAATCCAACAGCGGCCACCACACCCAAAAGCGTACAAATAATAGTCAGGGAGTCCATTGCCACAGCGCCCAAGGAATCTCTGAATCGGGAAGGGAGAATCGAAGAACTCAGAATGGTCTTTTCCTTATGAAAAAGATTGGAAGCAATCACCAAACCGAATAATCCATAGAAAGCCCAGGGCGTAAATCCCCAATGGAAGAACGTGTACTCCAAGGCAAAATCTCCGGGAGATAAACTCGATTCCCGAGGCGGATCGGTAAAATAAAAAACCGGCTCCTGCACGGCTCTCAGTAATAATCCGGCGCCCATTCCTGTACTGTAAAGCATCGCAATCCATGAAAACCAACTATACTCCGGCTCGCCTTTTCCAAGTTTCTTCCCTCCCATCGGACTCAGGGCGATCAGCACCATGACGGCTACCGCAGCAAATCCCAGAAAAAGGTAGAACCCGCCAAAAACCTCCAAAATTTCAGTCGTCCATTCTCCAAGTTTTGTTTTGAAAAATGCAGGAAAAGCTAATGAGGCAAGCAGAAATAAAAAGCAAAACAGACCCGTTACGATCCGGGTACTATTCTGCAGGTTAAGATTCAGGTTTTTTGATTTCAAAAGTGTTAGGCTTTTTCGAAAGTAGCCAATGATTTCAAAAAGATCACTTTAAATCCAGAATTGAATGGAAAACCTAAAATGGGCGTCAAAATAAGGTTTCCTGAAATGGAAAGTAACTCAGTTCACGAGTTCAGAAGCTCAAAGGATAGAATCTCTAATCCGACTTTATCTATTTTTTTACTTAATTGATTTCTAATTAAAATATTTTTTAATCATGATCAATTTTAAAATCAAAACTTCATTTCATTTTAGCCCGTTAAAAAGTTTTAAAACAATTTATTTTAAATAAGTTTTAAAAAATATGGCTTGATTTTAGAAATACCCCATGCAACCATTTAGATACAAACTGCATCTTCTTATTAAATGGTTTTGGAAAATAAAGACAAACCCTAAACCCTGAAAAATTTTAGAATCACCCCGACCTACCCACAATAACAAAACCAAAACAACAATGAAAAAGCGAAATCTAACAGAATGGCTGAGCAGCACTTTGGTGCTTGTGATGGCTATGGGCTTCTTCAACTTTCAGCAGGCAGAAGCAACAACCAACAACCGAAACGTTTCTTTCCAGGTTTTCTATGATGAACTTTCCCCTTATGGAGATTGGGTAAAGGACGCTCGATACGGTTATATCTGGTTGCCTGCGGTGACTCAGGAATTTCACCCGTACAGCACAGACGGGCACTGGGTCATGACTGAGTACGGCAATACCTGGGTTTCGTATTACGACTGGGGATGGGCACCTTTCCACTACGGCAGATGGATTCATGAGGATTTCTACGGTTGGGCTTGGATTCCTGATTACCAATGGGGACCGGCTTGGGTGGATTGGAGAACAGGCGGCGGATATTACGGTTGGGCGCCAATGGCACCAAGCTATTACAACTATGCGAGGGTAGACCGGCCGAGTTTCTTCTGGATTTTTGTGCCGCAAAACCGATTCATGTATCATCATGTGAACAGATATCACGCGCATCATAGGTACTACGGCAGAATCTACAACAACACCACGATCATCAACAACACCGTGGTTTACAATAACAATACGTATGTGGCAGGACCCAATCGAAGAGAGATCGAGCGGGTGACAAGAAAAGTTGTCCCGGTATATCAGGTCAATAATTCCGGTAATCCTGGCCGAACTGCAGTCAAGAGAAATTCCCTGGAAGTTTACCGACCTGATTTGCAGGCTTCCAGAAACAGGACAGAATCCGCAAGACCGTCCAGAATTCTGAATTCTGAAGAAGTGAAAACTTCCAGAACCCAGGAAAAAACCGGGAC
>JBILPR010000240.1:0-6814 GCA_044373795.1 Algoriphagus sp.
TGGGCTTGCAGGTAGTCAAGCTTTCCCAACACATAATAACTGTCATCTACCCATTTGCTGATTCTGTGCCAATCGATGGATTTGGAAGCCAATTCTCTGGCAGTTTGAAGTTTCTCCGCATTTGCCTGAATGGTAGCAGAATCGATCGGAATGAAAACCGGCAAAATCTGGGTATAATCTTCCTTGTAGCTGTTCCTGACCTCAGTTTCTACTTCTTTGATTTTGACATCCGCGAGATAATAAGCGTTGAAATGAGAAGTTAGATTGTGAAAGGTCCTGTTGGTAAAGGTATTACGCTCAGAAGAACACGCTCCGGAAAAAATCAAAAGAAGTAAGGCTATTCTGGAAAGTCTACTCATTAATATATGATGCCCAAATTAAAGTACCAAAATAGGTTATTTAGCGTACTTACCGAACGATAAAGCGGGTCAATTATTTCTACATGGATTTTTGCCACCTGATTCTGATCAAAATTTTTGATATTTTTAGCAAGATCTGTATTTCTGATTCCTATGACTGAATTAAAGCCTAAAGATAAACCAACTGGCCCGCCCGCATACATAAAGTATATAGGTTTGTCCTTTCAGTTGTTTTCGGTGATTGGTGCCGGCACTTGGCTTGGCTGGTGGATTCAGCAGAAAAGCGAGATGAAGTTTCCGCTGTGGTTGCTATTGTTTTGTTTTTTATCCGTTTTTCTGGCTTTTTATCAGCTTTGGGTTTCCATTAAGAAGGATAAATGAGGTTTTAAAAAAATCGGGTAATTTTGCACGCAAAACCTCCAAGATGAAATCGAGCATGACGCAGACGTCACACGGAGGAATTATTATCGGCCATGCGAGATTCCTCCCGATAGCTATCGGAATGGCCTTTTAAATCAAATTATAATCATATGAAATCGAGCATGACGTTTTCGCTACACATTGGAATGATTATCAACCTTGCGAGATTCCTCCCGATAGCTATCGGGATGGCCTTAAAAAACAAATTGTAAACAGATGAAATTACTCCGCAGTATTCAAATCCAATTTTTCTTGTTTTCAGCTATAGTAGCAGCTTTGATCGGAATCATCGGTTTGATTTTTCCTCAGCTGATTCATGAAAAAATCTGGAACATCTACTTTTTCATCCTGATTTTGTCTCTTGCTATCAGCATAATGTCTGGTTTATTGCTGAAATCATTTTCAGAAAATTTCTTTAATATCATGGTTTTGGGGACAGTCCTTCGGTTCATTGCTTCATTGGTGTTTATTACCATCGTGGTATTGCCCGGAATCCAGAATATTATTCTGTTTATCGGCGATTTCTTCACGATTTTTTTGTTCTACCTAGTTTTTGATATCTACGCCTTTCTTTCTAACTTGCGCCCGATTTCGAAGTAGCCCTCAAATATTAGAGTTGATGACGCGTAAACTACTGTTCCTAAGTCTTTTAGTATCAGCTTTCATGCTGGGTTTTTCTAGTCCAACTCTTGCAGCTGGATCAGAAGAAGACAAGACGAGTTTTATCATGCATCACGTTGTAGATTCCCACGAGTGGCATTTTGCTACTTTCGGACATACCCACGTGACACTGCCTTTGCCTGTGATTGTTTATTCAGGTGACAGAGGTCTTGAGTTTTTTAGCTCTAAAGATTTCCAAAACCATGAGACCCACGCTTTCGGAAAAGAATATGCTCATGAAGGGTATTTTATAGATGATCACGACCATTTAGGCCGAGTTGATGAAGGAAGCTTCATCGAGTTTTCGATCACCAAAAATGTAGCAATGATGTTTTTGGTCATGATCGTAGTTGCCTATGTTTCGCTTTCAGCAGCTTCACATTACAAGAAAAACGGTGCAGTAGCACCAAAAGGAGCAGCTTCGCTTATTGAGCCGATTGTGATTTTCGTAAGAGACGAAATCGCGATGAAATCAATCGGTCCCAAATACAAGAAATTTGTCCCGTATCTGATCACCCTTTTCCTTTTCATTTGGGTAGGTAACTTAATGGGATTGATGCCCGGTGCGGCTAACATGACCGGAAATATAGCGGTAACTCTTGTCTTGGCAATTTTAACTTTTATCCTCACCAACTGGAATGGTAATAAAGACTACTGGAAGCACGTGTTCGCCACTCCGGGAGTTCCGATTCCAATGCTTTTGATCATGGTTCCTGTGGAAATCATCGGTTTGTTCACCAAGCCTTTTGCATTGACTGTACGACTCTTCGTTGCGATCACAGCAGGTCACATTGTACTATTGGGTTTTATTGCGCTAGGTTTCATCTTTGAATCTTATTCCATAGGTATAGTAAGTACGTTGATGGTCACCTTTATCAACTTGATTGAATTGCTGGTTGCTACGATTCAGGCTTACGTGTTCACGCTGTTTTCAGCGATGTACATTGGCTCTGCAGTTGCGGAACATGAGCATACTGATCATCATTAATTCTTAATTTCTTTGTTCAATTAATAAATTTAATTTCTATGTTAACTTCTATCTTATTGTCTGTTGGCTACGCTCTTATGGGAGCTGGTATCGGTGCAGGACTTGTTTCGATTGGTGCAGGTTTGGGTATCGGTCGTATTGGTGGTCAGGCAATGGAAGCAATTGCTCGTCAGCCTGAAGCTGCTGGTAAGATCCAAGGCGCTATGTTGATCATCGCTGCCTTGATCGAGGTAGTTTCCCTGTTCGCAGCGGTTATCTGTTTGTTGATCGCCCTTAATATCGCGGGTATCGCCTAACAAAATTTTGGAAAGGGATTGGCGATTGGCCTTTCCCTTTTCTTTCTTTTTATTGAACAATTTGAAATAAAATATACCTCCATGGATTTAATAACACCAGGTACCGGTCTTATATTTTGGCAGCTGTTTGGCTTTTTGGGCCTTCTTTTCATTCTAATCAAATTTGCGTGGAAGCCAATGCTTTCAGCTTTGGATGAGAGAGAGAGCAGCATCGAAAATGCTTTGAAAGCAGCTGAAACTGCCAGAAATGAAATGGCTAATCTGAAAACTGAAAACGAGAAATTACTCGCTGAAGCAAGATTGGAAAGAGATAACATCCTGAAGAAAGCGCATGAAGCTTCTTTGAAGATGATCGAGGATGCAAAATTAGAATCAGGAAAAGCCGGAGCTCAGATGATCGCTAACGCGAAAGCTGTAATCGAAACTGAGAAAAAAGCTGCTTTGACCGAAGTTAAAAATCAGGTGGCAATCCTGACTCTGGAAGTAACAGAGAAATTGCTTAGAAAGACATTGTCTGATGACAAAGCTCAGAAAGAGCTTGTGGATCAATTCATCAAGGAAACTAATATTAACTAATCCGCCTCCATGTCAAATCATAGAGTAGCATATGCTTATGCCAAATCTCTGATGGAACTTGCCATCGAAAGAGGTGAGTTGGAAGAGGTGTATCAGGATTTCCTTCACTTGGCCAATTTGGCCAGGTCAAACAGAGACTTGGAGTTGGCGATGCGTAATCCCATCATCCCCTCTGACAAAAAGCTAAAAGTGTTGAAAGCACTTTTTGCAACACGTGGGGCTACAAAATCTACCATGTCTTTCTTTGAAATCATCTGCAGAAAGAACCGGGAAAATGTATTGACCGATATTGCCAGAGAATTTCAAGCGCAATATAATCTCCACAATAATATTCAGGTAGCCGAGGTGACGACAGCCACTAAGATTACGGATGATCAAAGAGCGGAGTTTATCACGATTGTGAAGGAAATCGCAGGTTTGGAGACCGTGCAGTTGGTTGAAAAAATCAATACAGAATTGATCGGTGGATTTATTTTGAGAGTCAATGACCGTCAACTAGACGAGTCTTTGAGCACCAAACTGAGAATTCTTAAAACTCAGTTTAGCCAAAATCAGTACGAAAGTAAATTATTCAAAAAGCATTAATCATATAGATCATGGCAGAAGTAAGACCTGATGAAGTATCGGCAATTTTGAGGGAGCAACTCGCCGGCACAAGAACCGCAGCTGAACTCGAAGAAGTGGGTACAGTTCTCCAAGTTGGAGATGGTGTAGCTCGAATCTATGGACTTTCTAAGGCACAAGCCGGAGAGTTGTTGGAGTTTGACAACGGCATGAAAGCAATGGTTCTCAACCTGGAAGAAGACAACGTGGGAGCTGTACTCTTTGGTGATTCGAAGGGAATCAAAGAAGGTGATACTGTAAAGCGAACCAAGAAAATTGCCGCCATCATGGTAGGCGAGGGAATGCTCGGTCGTGTTGTGGATACCTTGGGTAACCCAATCGATGGAAAAGGCCCAATCTCAGGCGAATTGTATGAAATGCCTTTGGAGCGTAAAGCGCCGGGTGTAATCTACAGACAACCTGTTACTGAACCTCTTCAGACCGGTATCAAGTCAATTGATGCGATGATTCCTATCGGAAGAGGACAAAGAGAATTGGTAATCGGTGACCGTCAGACAGGTAAGACTGCGGTGGTTTTGGATGCCATTTTGAACCAAAAAGAATTTTATGACAGAGGTGAGCCTGTGTTCTGTATCTATGTTGCCATAGGCCAGAAAGCTTCCACTGTAGCAGGTATTGTTGCCTCCCTGGAAAAAGGCGGCGCGCTTCCTTTCACAGTAGTAGTAGCAGCTCCGGCTTCTGATCCTGCTCCGATGCAGTTCTTTGCTCCGTTTACAGGTGCAGCGATCGGCGAATTTTTCCGGGATACCGGTCGTCCCGCATTGGTAGTATATGATGATCTTTCCAAACAAGCAGTTGCATACCGTGAAGTTTCTCTTCTTTTGAGAAGACCTCCGGGACGTGAAGCGTATCCTGGTGACGTATTTTACCTTCACTCAAGACTTCTCGAAAGAGCTGCGAAGATCAACAACTCGGACACAATTGCTCGTCAGATGAACGATCTTCCTGATTCTATCAAGCATCTGGTAAAAGGAGGTGGTTCTTTGACCGCACTTCCGATCATCGAAACTCAGGCTGGTGACGTTTCTGCGTATATCCCGACAAACGTAATCTCGATTACAGATGGTCAGATCTTCCTGGAGACCAACCTTTTCAACTCTGGTATTCGTCCTGCGATCAACGTAGGTATTTCGGTGTCCCGAGTAGGTGGTAATGCCCAGATCAAATCGATGAAGAAAGTAGCCGGTACTTTGAAACTGGATCAGGCTCAATTCCGTGAATTGGAAGCGTTCTCTAAGTTCGGTTCTGACCTCGATGCTACAACCAAGCGTACGATCGAAAGAGGTAGAAGAAATCAGGAAATCCTGAAGCAGCCTCAGTATGCACCGGTATCTGTAGCAAATCAGGTGGCAATCATTTATGCTTCTACCAAAGGTTTGATGGACAAAGTGCCCGTAGATAAGGCCAGAGCATTTGAGAAGGAATTCTACATTTTGCTGGCAGCCTCTTATCCTGAAGCGCTACAGTTGATCCTCAAAGGTGATATTGACGGTGCAGGAAAGCTATTGACTGCTGCGGCTGCCGAGCTTTCTCCTAAATACGCTAAATAATTGAACTGAATTCCGGGAGGTTAATTCCTCCCGGGTTTTTTATAGAAGTACAAAGCAACCACTGATGGCCAATCTTAAGGAAGTAAAGCAAAGGATCACCTCGGTAGTCTCTACACAGCAGATTACCAAAGCTATGAAAATGGTATCTGCGGCGAAGCTTAGAAGAGCTCAGGACAAAATCATCATGATGCGTCCATTCTCTAAGAAGCTGACTACTATTCTGAATAATGTCGCTTCCGCATCCGAAGGAGATGTAGATCTGATCTATGCAGAGAAGCGCGAAATAAAGAAGGTACTTTTGATCGCGATCACTTCAGACAAAGGTCTTTGCGGTGCTTTCAATACCAACGTCCTCAAGGCTACAAGTGCAGCGATTGCAGGTCAATTTGCCGGAGCTGAGATTACGGTCATGCCTGTTGGAAAGAAATCTTTTGAGTTTTTTAAGAAATCAAAGTATCCGATAATTGAGGAGTTCCAAGGCTTGTTTCATGATTTGTCTATCGACAAAATTCGGGATGCTGCCAATTATGCGATGAATGCTTTCGTTGTGGGAGAATTTGATCACGTGGTTTTGGTTTTCAACGAATTCAAAAATGTGGCTACCCAGGTAGTTCGTACCGAGCAGTTTTTGCCAATGGCAAGTGAAGAAATCAAGGGAGAGAAAGCGCCTGAGACAGATTATCTACTTGAGCCATCAAGAGAATTTATCATTCAGGAGTTGGTTCCAAAAGCATTGAGAGTTCAGTTCTACAAAGCCATTCTGGAAAGCAATGCATCTGAGCACGGCGCTCGAATGACAGCAATGGATAAGGCAACTGAAAATGCCGGAGAACTTCTGAAAGAACTCCGATTATTGTACAACAGATCCCGTCAGGCAGCTATCACCAACGAAATCCTGGAGATCGTATCTGGTGCCAACGCCCTCGGAGGAAAATAACAACCAATAGATCCAAACTTAGAACCACAGCTCGCAAGGGTTGTGGTTTTTTTGTTTTTGGACATTTGAAGTCTTTCAGTTAGATTCAATTATTAGTTGTTTTTAACTTTCGCTATCCATGAATGAAGAGATTTTTTCGAATATCAGTAAGATCATTGAAAGGGATAGTAGAAGCACAACGTATAAGTTTGGTCTACTTCGCGGAACAATTGAAATTATTCAGGAGAATAGTCCTTTTCTATATTTCAAAGACGGAAAGGTTTTCATCCCAATGGGCTTATTGATCGAAAAGTGGATGATTTATTACTATCCGATTTTTGAATCAGAGACTCTAATTCCCCAGATAAACGGAAGCTCCAGATTATCATTCGCTACCCAATTGAACGAATTGGTAGCGTTTTACA
>JBILPR010000242.1:0-6778 GCA_044373795.1 Algoriphagus sp.
TCTTACTTGCCAGAGCTAAAAAATGAAAGAATAACCCGATGCGGATTTTTACAAAGTTATTTACCTTGTTTGCAATCTCCATTTTTTAGGTTAGCTCCATTTTTTCATTTTCATGATATTATGGAGTGATTTAAGGATCAATTTTATTGTCTGATTTGATAAAAGGATGTTCTCTGGTTTATTTGTGTGGATGTGATTCAAGTCACATCATCGGGTTATTCAAATTCTGATTTTTGTATCAAGATTTCGAACTATGAACGAACTGCCTAAACCTTTCCTCAAAATAATCACTCTCCTTGTCGGACTTCTGGTTCTTGCCACATCGCTGGTAGGAGTGATTGGACTTACTGTTTACCTCGCTTATTCCGGTGTGGAATTACCTTCCTTGGCAGAAAGGGAAGAACAAATCCAGACTGTTGTGGAGGTTCCGATTATCAAGGCTTTGGTCGATCCGGCTGGAATGTGGAAAGCTCCCGATTGGGCTTCCGTCGATGCCAAAGAAAATGCAGAAAACATTAAATATGGAAAAGAACTGATTGCAAATACTGCGGAGTACCTAGGTCCGAATGGAAAAGTGCGGAAAATATCCAATGGAATGAATTGCCAAAACTGCCATTTGCAGGCAGGGTCAGTTCCTTTGGGAAATAATTATTCGGCTGTATTTTCTACCTATCCTAAGATACGAGCCAGATCCGGCCAATCAGAAGATATTTCCAAGCGAATCAATGATTGTTTTGAAAGAAGTCTGAATGGAAAAGCCTTGGAAAAAGACAGTAAGGAAATGATAGCAATGGTGTCGTATATCGAGTGGCTTGGAAAAGACGTGCCAAAAGGGGAATCTCCAAAGGGTTCCGGCATTTATGAAGTCCCTCTTTTAGAACGGGCAGCAGATCCGATTAAAGGCAAAACAGTTTACGATAATCTCTGTCAAAGCTGCCATATGGCAGAAGGCCAAGGATTGCCTAAACCGGATGGGTCAGGATATACCTACCCGCCACTTTGGGGAGAAAACAGTTACAATGATGGAGCAGGTTTATTCAGGCTTTCCCGATTTGCAGGTTATGTAAAAGCAAATATGCCTTTAGGGGCTACGTATGAAAACCCGATTCTTTCCGATGCAGAATCCTGGGATTTGGCGGCATACGTGAACAGCATGGAAAGACCTTCAAAAGATATCACTCAGGATTGGCCGGATATTTCTAAAAAGCCAATGGATCATCCTTTTGGTCCATTCAGTGACGAATTCTCTGAGGAGCAACACAAATTCGGTCCGTTCAAGCCGATCAAAGAAGCCAAAGCAAAGGCTAAGTGAGGTTTATTTGGCTAGGTTTTTTCCTGATTCTTCCGTTTTTCAGTTTTTCGCAGGAATCAGAAAAAGCTCTCATTTTCGCTCCTGACATTCATTTCCGTACGTTTTGGATGAGTACCACCTATCCTGATGATTTCAAAGATGACTATGCCTTGGGTGCTTCGCTAAATCTTGGCGGAAAATTGACCTATCGTGAGAAATTGAAATTCCATGTTGGATACAGAACGTTTGCCAATATCTGGAGTTCCGATATTTCAGTACCCGATCCGCTTTCTGGACAAAGTAATCGTTACGAAACAGGGCTTTTTGACCTTTTGGACACTCAAGATAAATTTTTTGGAAAACTAGAGACATTCTCAATTGAATATTCTAATGCCAAATGGGGAGCAAAAGCAGGTCGAATGGGGATTAATTCTGATTGGATCAATGCTCAGGACGGCAGGCTTTCGCCCACTGCAGTTGAAGGCCTGACTGCTTGGTATTTACCAACTGACAAGTGGGAAATTACAGTCTGGGGAATAGGAAGAATGAGCGTCCGAGGAAGCAGTTCTTGGTTTGATATCGGCGAAACCGTTGGTATATATCCGGTTGGGAGAGGTGTGGATGGAAAATCGTCAAAATATTTTGATAATACTGAAAGCGATTGGATTGGGATTTGGGAAGTAAATCATAAGATAAAAAATGGAAAGCTTAATTTCACCCAAACGTTGGTACAGAACATTTCGAGTACTTATTGGGGACGCTGGGAACGAAATTGGCCAATCGAAGGAAAAAAAAATAAAATCCTTTTAGGGCTGCAAGCAGGATTCCAGCATGGAGTAGGGGAAGGAGGAAATACTGATCCATCCCTGAGATATAAAGATCCCCAAGATAAAAATTGGGCAATTTCCGGTAGGATTGGCTACTCTAACTCAAAATGGATCACACATTTTAACTACACCAGAGTAGAAGGGGCTGGCCGCTGGCTAAGTCCCCGGGAATGGGGGAAAGATGCTTGGTACACTTTTGTTCCAAGAGAAAGAAATGAGGGTTTCGAAGAGGTCGATGCTGTTGTTGTGTACGCCGAATATCGGTTTCCCAAAAATCAAATTCAGGTTTATGCGCATCTGGGATATCATTGGCTCTCCGACATGGAAGATGCTGCAGCTAATAAATATGCATTCCCATCGTATCGGCAAATTAACCTTGGACTGAGATACAATCCCGAGTTTGCAAAAAACTTAGACGTTCATTTATTGATGATGAATAAGGAGGCAATCGGAGATCCTGTTCTTTCTCCAAATCAGCGATACAACAAAGTCGAAATGATTCATATAAATGTAATTGCGAATTGGAGGTTGAATTGATGCCGATTGGAACTAATTGAAGCTCAATCTTCTTTATTAAAACAATCCGGTATCCGTCTCATTTTCGAGAGCGAATAAATCCGAAGGAAAGGTAAAAAGAGTGATTCTGCAATTAATTAGGATATGCAAAATCTCTTAATTACTTTTGCATTCATAAGGGCTCTGATTAATACGAACCATCCCTCATACTTGAAAATAAAGTTAGCGTTGATTATCAACCTGCCTAAGTAGCAAATTCAAGAGTTTCCCCTTTGCAAAGGTTTTAATTCTTCATCTTTCTACTTTTTTAATTCAAATCTTGACTCTGTCTAAGTCTGAATTAAAACCTGCAGAGTAAATCCCACGGGAACAGTCAGTATTTACAATCTCAATTAAAGTATTATTAAGACAGTAAAATTCTCAGAATCAGAATTATCTGAATTCTCGATCACCCTCAGGAAAAGGGTTTATGGATATTTTCAATCCACAAACCAATCCAAGTATGCCAATCGTGAAATGGTTATAAAGACCTTTGTAATGCTCACGATGTTTATTCTCCCCTTCATTCTTGTAATTACGGGATTAGCCTCGACAACGTGGCAGTTATTTGCGTGTTTTATTGTCGCGGGTCTCGGAATGTCAGGTGTTGGAATGGGCGTAATGCATGATGCCATACATGGTACTTACTCAAAAAATCCTACAGTCAATCGTTTACTAGGTTATACTCTAAACATGATTGGTGCTAACGCCACTGTTTGGAAGATTCAGCACAATGTACTACACCATAGCTACACCAATATTGATGAGCATGATGATGATATTAATGCCCCATTCTTCCTTAGATTCTCCCCTAATGCAGAGCAAAATAGTTTGCATAAATACCAACATTTATATGCTTGGGTTTTCTACGGACTTTCCACTTTGTCTTGGGTGACTGTTAAAGATTTTATCCGTCTGAAAAGATATCATGATAAAGGTTTGGTGAAAGGTGCAAATGGTTATCGAAATGCCTTGATAGAACTTGTAGCTTGGAAGATTGGATATTACATCATGACGGTTGTCTTACCGGTAATATTTTCACCATTTTCAATTGGGATGATTTTATTGGCACATTTGGTAATGCATTTTATTACAGGTTTGATTATCACATCTGTATTCCAAACAGCACATATTGTTCCTGAAGTAGATTTCCCTCTTCCTGATGAGCATGGAGTAGTTGAAGGGGAGCGAATGCTCCACCAGATGGTCACTACATGCAATTTTGCTCCAGGATCGAATGTATTCTCTTGGTTCATTGGCGGATTAAACCACCAAATCGAACATCATCTTTTTCCAGATATTTGCCATGTTCATTATCGCAATATCGCGCCAATCGTAAAGGCCACCGCGGAAGAGTTTAACGTACCTTATTTTGAAAAGTCCACTTTTTTTCTGGCTGTAAAAGACCATTTAAAAATGCTTTATCTTCTTGGAAACGAGAAACAGGAGCCGGTAAAAGCCATTTAATTTCCAATATGAATACTAATAACAGACATAAATCAACCAATCCAAAAAGAGTTTCCAGCCCGGGTGCGAGACCTGTGCAGAAAAAAAAGGAATCTACTTTGGACGCTAAACTACTTGTCAAAAAGGCTCAGCCTAGTGGACAAGCTGGTTTTAGATCAGAAACACCTTTCACAAAACTTAATCTCCAGCCCACTCTTTTGAAGAACCTGAAGGATAAGGGCTATGAAACTATGACAAACATCCAGGAGGAGTCAATCTTTCCTCTTATGGAAGGAAGAGATCTTCTGGGGATATCAAATACAGGTTCAGGAAAAACAGGAGCTTTTTTGATTCCTATCATCCAGCATGCGAAAGCGGATCAGCAGCAATTCACGGCACTGATCGTAACTCCCACAAGAGAATTGGCATTGCAGATTGAAGAAGAATTTAAAACTCTTAGTAAAGGAATGAATCTATATTCGGCTACATTCATTGGTGGAACCAATATTAATTCAGATTTTAAGTCATTAAACAGGAAACTTCACGTAATAGTAGGTACTCCGGGAAGATTGTTAGATCTTTATGATCGAAAACTTCTTAAATTGAGTCAGGTCAATACGTTGGTCTTGGATGAGTTTGACAGAATGCTGGATATGGGCTTTGTTCACGACGTGAAAAAGCTCGTGAATGCGATGACAAAAAGAAGTCAGACAATGCTTTTCTCGGCAACTTTAGAGCCTTCCCAGAAAGCATTGATTGATGGCTTGCTAGATAATCCCGTGGTTGTGAAAATCAACTCCGGAGGAACCACAAGCGAAAATGTTGAGCAGGAAACTATACGAGTTCCTGAAGGAAGAGACAAGTTTGATATGCTTGCTGATTTGTTCAAAGATAAGACAATGGATCGAGTGATCATTTTCACCGAGACCAAAAGACTTGCAGACAGATTGAGTAAGAAATTGAATGAGACAGGTATTAAATCAGGTCTTATTCATGGAAATAAATCTCAAAACTTCCGTAATAAAACCATCGAAGAGTTCAAAAACGGAACAACCAGAGTGCTGGTAGCTACTGATGTAGCCGCCAGAGGTATAGACGTGGCTGACGTGACCCATGTGATCAACTATCAGCTTCCAATGTCTATGGATAGCTATATCCACAGAATCGGCCGGACTGGTCGTGCAGGGAAAACTGGACGTGCCATTACATTTGTCAATTAAAATAGCCGAAATGTCAAAAAATCAAAACACATTCATTAAGAAGCAAAAAGCAGAATTAAAAAAGAGGAAGCAAAAAGACAAACTTGAGAAGAAATTATCAAGAAAAGAAGATCCGAAAAGCGGGAAGTTAGAAGATATGATGGCTTATGTAGATGAGTTTGGAAATATCAGCGAGACACCACCGGATGAGGAAAAACCAGTAACTCCGAATTATCAAAACAAATTTAATAAAAACACCAAATTTAAAAGTTAGTAATCATGAATGAAGGAACAGTAAAATTCTTTAACACAACCAAAGGTTTTGGTTTCATTACACCAGCAGATTCAAGTGAAGATGTATTTGTACACCACTCTGGTTTGGTACACGAAATCCGTGAAAACGATCGCGTTGTTTATGACCTTGTACAAGGTAAAAAAGGCGTTAACGCAGTAAACGTTAAAGTTGTAAAGTAATTTCAACTCGGGTTTTCCCGGACTAGAAATTTTAAATAATGCCTGTTGATCTTTGATTTGCAGGCATTTTTTTTATCACCCTTTCTAATTATTATTTTTTTTCAACCCATTTCACTTCATTGGAAAGTACGTATGCTTTTTCCAATTCATTTAGGTTTTCTAAAGTAACTCTGGATATCTGTGATATTGCTTCTTTGGTAAGAAAAGCTTGATGACCTGTAATTAGAACATTCGGAAAAGTCATTAATCTTGCTATTTCTTCATCCATCATAATTTCTTCCGAAAGATTTTGAAAGAAAATAGGCTCCTCTTGCTCATATACATCTATTCCGAGATAGCCAACTTGTCTTTTTTTCAATGCTCGGATAACAGCTTTCGTCTCTATTAACGCTCCCCTGCTAGTATTGATCAAAGCTACTCCCTCAGGCATCAAAGAAAGCGTTTTGCCATTGATAAGATGCTGTGTTTCTGGCGTGAGTGGGCAATGGAGGGAAATAATGGTACTTTGTTTCAAAAGGTCCTCAAGTGGAACATATGTTACGCCGAAATCTTTCAAGTCTTTATTTTCATACAGGTCAAAAGCCAGAATCTTACAACCAAACCCTTGCATTATTCTGCAAAAAGCTTTCCCAATAGCACCGGTCCCGATTACTCCTACGGTCTTGCCATTGATGTTGAAACCTGTGAGTCCTTCAAGAGAAAAGTTATTTTCCCGTACACGGTTATATGCTTTGTGTGTTTTTCGGCTAAGAGTTAATAGTAGTGCAACAGCATGTTCGGCAACTGCTTCCGGACTATAAGCCGGCACTCTGCAAATCCGGATGCCCAATTCAGAGGCCTTTTTTAAATCTACCTGATTATAGCCTGCGCATCTCAAAACGATATTTTTGACCTTCATATCCGCCATTCTTTTTAGAACATTGGCATCCAAATGATCATTGACAAATGAACATACCGCATCATAGCCTTCCGCAAGGGAGATTGTT
>JBILPR010000002.1:0-63549 GCA_044373795.1 Algoriphagus sp.
AAAATCCAGACTTTGATTCCGATCAATCCATAAACTGTTAAGGCTTCTGAAAGTGCGTAATCAATGTCTGCTCTTAAAGTATGAAGAGGAATCCTTCCCTCTTTGTACATTTCCGAACGGGCCATTTCAGCTCCACCCAGACGACCAGAAAGTTTAACTTTAATTCCTTCCGCTCCCACTCTCATGGATGCCGCAATTGCTTGCTTCATTGCTCTTCTGAAGGAAATTCTAGCTTGAAGTTGCTGAGCGATAGATTCACCAACCAACTTCGCATCCAGTTCAGGACGCTTAATCTCAAAGATATTAATCTGAATATCCTTATTAGTGATCTTCTTAAGTTCTTCTTTCAGCTTGTCTACTTCGGCTCCACCTTTACCAATAACTACTCCTGGTCGGGCTGTATGAATGGTAAGAGTGATTCTTTTGAGCGTACGCTCAATGATCACCTTAGCAATCCCACCCTTAGGAATTCTGGCAAGGACGTACTTACGGATTTTTTGATCTTCGTATAGTTTTTCAGCGAAGTCTTTCCCACCATACCAGTTGGAATCCCAGCCTTTGACTACACCAAGTCTAAATCCTATTGGGTTGATCTTTTGTCCCATAGTCTGTTCTTAATTTGCCTTTTCGTTTGTTACTAATTCACCAGCGGTAACGTCCTGTCCAATAATTGTATCAATTACAAGGGTTACATGATTTGATCTTTTGCGAATTCTATGACCTCTTCCCTGAGGCGCGGGTCGCAATCTCTTAAGTGATCTTCCTTCGTCAACCATAACAGTCTTGATATACAGATCAGCTTCTTCAAGCTTGGTATCAGGATTTTTTGCCTGCCAGTTTGCGACTGCAGAAAGCACTAACTTCTCTAACCTTATCGCACCATGATTCGGTGTGAATTTTAAGATAGACAAAGCAATACCTACTCTTTTGCCTCTAACCAAGTCGGCTACAAGGCGCATTTTGCGCGGAGATGTAGGGACGTTATTTAATCTTGCTGATGCTTCCATGATTATCTCTTTCCTTTATCTTTTTTGGCGACGTGGCCCCTGAAATTTCTGGTAGGAGCAAATTCACCAAGCTTGTGGCCTACCATGTTGTCTGTAACAAAAACAGGAATAAACTTATTTCCATTATGCACAGCGAAGGTATGTCCTACGAAATCTGGAGAAATCATAGATCTTCTCGACCAAGTCTTGATGACAGATTTCTTTCCGGACTCGTTCATAACATCCACCTTTTTCAAAAGATGGTGTTCGATATAAGGACCTTTTTTTAATGAACGTGCCATAATTATTTAGATCTTTTACTTACGATAAAGTTATTTGAATACTTCTTAGGCGATCTGGTTTTCTTACCCTTGGACAAAAGACCTTTTCTTGATCTAGGATGTCCTCCTGAAGAACGACCTTCTCCACCACCCATTGGGTGATCGACTGGGTTCATTGCAACACCTCTTGTTCGAGGTCTAACACCAAGCCATCTCATTCGACCAGCTTTTCCAAGAACCACATTCATATGATCACCGTTTGACACAGTACCTACTGTTGCCATACAAGTTCCCAATACGAGTCTCATCTCACCTGAAGGAAGTTTTACCGTCACATATTTACCCTCACGGGCCACGATCTGTGCATAACCACCAGCACTTCTTGCCATCACTCCACCTTTACCTGGCTTCAATTCCAAGTTGTGTACAATTGTACCCATTGGAATATTTGCCAAAGGCATTGCATTTCCAACTTCTGGAGCTACTTGCTCACCGGAAATCACTGTTTGTCCAACTTGCAAACCTTCCGGCGCGATAATGTAGGCCTTAGCACCGTCCACATAATATAGTAGGGCAAGCCGAGCTGTTCTGTTTGGATCGTACTCAATTGACTTAACAACTGCGGGTACGCCGAACTTATTCCTCTTGAAGTCTACAATTCTGAGTCTTCTTTTATGACCACCACCAATGTAGCGAGCAGTCATTTTGCCTTCATTATTTCTACCACCTGACTTCTTGTTAGGAGCAAGGAGCGATTTCTCTGGCTTTGACGCAGTAATCTCATCAAATGCCGGAGCTACTCTGAATCTTGTTCCTGGAGTTACAGGCTTCATTTTTTTAATTGCCATGATATTGATTCAATTAAATTTCTCCGTAAAAATCAATTACCTCACCATCAGCCACTTGAACAATTGCTTTCTTAAAGGAATTGGTGAAGCCTGATACTACTTTATTGTTGGTGTAGCGAGTCTTTTGCTTCGCAGCATATCTCATGGTCTTGATAGAGATCACTTTTACACCAAACGTTTTTTCTACAGCTTTTTTGATTTCTGGTTTCTTCGCAGTTTTCTCAACGATGAACCCATAAACGCCTCTTTCATTCATGGCGGAAATCTTCTCTGTAATCAAAGGTTGTTTCAGAATATCCATTGTCTTATTTCGATAAAATGGTTTCTAACATACTTACAGAACCTTCACATATCACCAATTGGTCTGCGTGAAGAACTTGATAAGTATTTACATCATTTACAGTTACAACCTTTGCCTTTGGCAAATTTCTGCTTGACAGATATACATTCTTGTTTTCTTCAGGAAGAACCAACAATGTCTTTTTGTCTGTCAGAGAAAGACCAGAGAGCAAAGTCAGGTAGTTTTTTGTTTTTGGAGCATCGAACTCGATATTCTCCAAAACCATAATACTATTGTCTTTTACTTTGTATGCAATTGCAGACTTTCTGGCTAATTGTTTAACTTTTTTATTCAGTTTGAAGGAATAATCTCTTGGTCTAGGACCAAACACTCTTCCCCCACCTCTGAAAAGCGGCGACTTTATAGATCCAGCTCTGGCACCACCGGTACCTTTTTGCTTCTTGATCTTTTTAGTAGAACCGGCTATTTCATTTCTCTCTTTTGATTTGTGAGTACCCTGTCTTTGGTTAGCCAGGTACTGCTTCACATCCAGATAGATTGCATGATCGTTGGGAACGATTGCGAAAATTTCGTCAGACAAACTAACTTTTCTACCGGTGTCTTCTCCTTTATGATTAACTACTGCTAATTCCATGGCTTACTTCTCTAGAATAACGAAAGAATTTTTTGGACCAGGTACTGAACCAGAAACTAACAGGAGGTTTTGCTCAGGGTAAATTCTCAACACTCGAAGGTTGACTACTTTTACTCTGTCACCACCAGTTCTTCCTGCCATTCTCATTCCTTTGAATACTCGGGAAGGCCAAGAACATGCACCAATTGAACCCGGGTGTCTAAGCCTGTTGTGCTGACCGTGAGTTGTACCACCCACACCAGCAAAACCATGACGTTTTACAACACCTTGGAAACCTTTACCTTTAGAAGTACCTATCGCATCTACGAAGTCTCCCTCGATAAATACCTGTTCGGCCTTCACAGTCTTACCCAGATCAACCTGACCGTCGAATTCGACGCGGAAATCTCTGAACTCCACAACTTTCTGCTTTGGTGTTGTACCGGCCTTTTTGAAATGACCCATTAGTGGCTTAGGAGTGTTTTTCTCCTTACGCTCACCGAATGCCAACTGCACTGCGTTGTACCCGTCTGTATCGACGTTTTTTACTTGCGTCACTACGCAAGGACCAGCTTCTATTAGCGTGCATGCGACGTTACGTCCATCGGCACTGAAAATGCTAGTCATACCTACTTTTTTTCCTATAATACCAGACATCTTTAATAAGAGATATTGATAATCAACAGACAAATGTATGTCTGAGCCCTTTTTTAGGGACTGCAAAGTTACTTAAATAAAATTCTGCAACAAATGCCAACTCCTATATTTTCAAACAATTAGTAAATATTTAATTTTCCGATTTTCAAACAATTCGCTGGTCAACAATGCAAAACCAGATGTTGGCCTAAAAGCAAAAAGACCTGAGCTTTCGCACAGGTCTTTTTTGATACATTTGTGGTCCTGTCAGACTTTGATCTCTACATCAACTCCGCTAGGAAGCTCGATTTTCATTAAAGCGTCCACTGTCTTGGAAGAGTTTGAATAGATATCTACCAATCTCTTATAAGTACAGAGCTGATATTGATCTCTGGCTTTTTTGTTTACGTGTGGAGACTTCAAAACTGTGAATTTCTCCTTTTTCGTAGGCAAAGGAATAGGTCCTACAACAATTGCACCCGTGGCTTTAACAGCCTTCACGATCTTCTCTGATGACTTATCCACCAGGCTATGATCGTATGATTTAAGTTTTATTCTGATTTTCTGATTCATTTCAATTAGAATTTAGGATTTTTCACCTTTAACTTTTGCGATTACTGTTTCAGCAATGTTGTTAGGAACTGGCTCATAGTGAGAAAACGTCAAGGAAGCAGAGGCTCTGCCTGATGAGTTTGTTCTCAAGTCGGTTACATAACCAAATAACTCAGACAATGGAACAGCAGCTTTGATTACGGATGAAGTTCCCTTCGTATCCATTCCTTTCATTACACCTCTTCTTCTGTTCAGATCACCAGTGATAGGGCCAGTATATTCGTCAGGAGTAACTACTTCTACAGACATTATTGGTTCCAAAAGTTGAGGCTTACATTTTCTTGCAGCTTCTTTGAAACCAATTCTTGCAGCTAATTCAAAAGAAAGCGCGTCAGAATCGACGTCGTGAAATGATCCGTGGAAAAGTCTCACTTTCATTGCCTCGATTGGGTATCCGGCCAATGGACCATTTTTCATGGCTTCATTGAAACCTTTTTGGATAGCTGGGATGAATTCTCTTGGAATAACACCACCTACGATTCCGTTGACAAAATCCAATCCTGCTTTAATTTCACCAGTTTCTGGATCTGGAGCTTTTGGACCAAGTTCGAATAAGATATCAGCGAATTTACCTTTACCACCAGTTTGCTTCTTGTAAACTTCTTTATGCTCAACATTTGCAAAAAGGGCTTCTTTATAAGCAACCTGAGGAGCACCCTGATTGATTTCAACTTTAAATTCTCTTTTAAGACGATCGATAATAATCTCCAAGTGAAGTTCACCCATACCTCTCAAGATAGTTTGACCAGTTTCCTGATCAGTATTCACTACCAGTGTAGGATCTTCTTCAACCAATTTGGAGATTGCCATACCAAGTCTGTCAGCATCAACCTGCTTCTTAGGCTCAATAGCGTATCCGATAACAGGCTCAGGGAAGACCATTGACTCTAATACCACTTTACGCTTTTCGTCGCAAAGGGTATCTCCTGTTTTAATATCCTTGAATCCAACTACAGCACCGATATCACCAGCTACCAATCTTTCGATTTGGTTCTGCTTGTTAGCGTGCATTTGGAATACTCTTGAAATACGCTCTTTATTACCTGATCTACTGTTGAAAATATATGAGCCAGATTCCAAAATACCAGAGTAGGCTCTTACGAAACAAAGTCGACCAACAAAAGGGTCAGTAGCAATTTTAAAAGCCAGTCCGGCAAACGGCTCTTTCTCATCAGGGCGTATCGCTACTGGCTCTTCTGAATCAAGACCTGTAGCTACAATATCATCTTTGTCCAATGGAGAAGGAAGCAATTCCATCACCAGGTCAAGCATGGTTTGAACACCCTTATTTTTGAATGAAGAACCACAAACCATAGGAACAATTTTCATGTCGATGGTTGCCTTTCTCAAAGCACTCAAAATCTCAGTTTCTGTGATTGAATTAGGATCGTCAAAGAACTTCTCCATCAAAGCCTCGTCGTAATCAGCCACTGCTTCCAACAAATACTCTCTGTATTCAGCAACTTCTTCGATCATATCTGCAGGAATTGGAACTTCTCTAAAGGTCATACCTTTATCATCCTCGTTCCACTCGATTGCTCTGTTATTGATCAAGTCAACAACGCCGGTGAAGTTTTCTTCAGCTCCGATTGGAAGTTGTAAAGGAACTGCATGGCTACCCAGCATTTCTCTTACTTGCTTACAAACTCCTAAGAAATCTGCTCCTGCACGATCCATTTTGTTAACGAATCCGATACGAGCAACTTTATAGTTATCTGCAAGTCTCCAGTTGGTTTCAGACTGAGGCTCTACTCCGTCAACTGCACTAAACAAAAATACCAATCCATCGAGAACACGAAGAGATCTGTTTACTTCTACAGTAAAGTCAACGTGACCGGGAGTATCGATGATGTTGATCTGATATTTATTGCTTCTGTAATCCCAAAAAACTGTAGTAGCTGCCGAAGTGATGGTAATACCTCTCTCCTGCTCTTGTTCCATCCAGTCCATAGTGGCTGCACCATCGTGCACTTCACCAATCTTATGACTCACACCTGAATAATAAAGAATTCGCTCAGTGGTAGTAGTTTTACCGGCATCAATGTGTGCCGCAATTCCAATGTTCCTTGTGAATTTTAAATCTCTTGCCATCTTAATTAAAATCTAAAGTGAGAGAACGCTTTGTTGGCTTCAGCCATTCTGTGCGTATCATCTTTTTTCTTCACACCGGCACCTTCGCCTTTTGAAGCAGCGATGATTTCGCCGGCTAATCTGTCCATCATTGTCTTCTCACCTCTTTTTCTGGCGTAGTTGATCATCCACTTGATACCAAGTGAAATTTTTCTGTCAGGTCGAACTTCCATTGGAACCTGGAACGTAGCACCACCAACTCTACGACTCTTCACCTCTACGGATGGAGCTATATTGTTAAGCGCTTTTTTCCAAACCTCAAGACCATTCTCACCTACTTTTGTTTCTACTTTTGCTACCGCATCATAGAAAATCTTGTAAGCGATACTCTTCTTCCCATCTACCATTAGACAGTTCACAAACTTTGTTACCAAGGTATCATTGAACTTTGGATCAGGAAGAATATATCTCTTCTTTGGTTTCGCTTTTCTCATTTCTTTGGATTGTTATTATTTTTTCTTTTTTGCTGGAGCGCCTTTGGCGGCAGCTACTGGAGCACCTTTTCCAGCTTTAGGTCTCTTAGCACCGTACTTGGAGCGACCTTGCTTGCGGTCTTTAACTCCTGCTGTATCGAGTGCACCACGGATGATGTGATATCTAACTCCCGGCAGATCTTTCACACGACCACCTCTGATCAATACGATCGAGTGCTCTTGTAGATTGTGACCCTCTCCTGGAATGTAAGCATTCACTTCTTTTCCATTTGTCAATCTCACCCTTGCTACCTTTCTCATCGCAGAGTTAGGCTTCTTAGGGGTTGTAGTATACACTCTGGTACAAACACCTCTACGCTGAGGACATGCATCCAAAGCTCTAGATTTTGATTTGGTCTCCAGTGTGGTTCTACCTTTTCTTACTAACTGTTGAATAGTAGGCATTAACTGATAAAATTTAGTTTTCCCGTAAACTGTTGAATTTTGGACTGCAAAGGTAAAGAAAGTAATAAGACGAACAAAATTAAGCAGTTATATTTTTGTTACGCTTCACCGGGAGTTCCAAATGAAATTGGAAACTGCGGTGCATTTCCTGATTGGTTTATTTTACCAAATGCGGCCTCGTATTTTTCGATGTTATCCTTGAGTGCTGCCACCAATCTTTTTGCATGGTCCGGAGTCACAATGATTCTGGACTTAACTTTGGCTTTGGGCACTCCTGGCATCAACCGAATAAAATCGATCACAAATTCAGAATTAGAATGAGCGATCATCGCAAGATTTGAATAGATACCTTCAGCTACTTCTTCTGAAAGTTCAACATTGATCTGCTGATTATTTCGGTTTAGTCCTTTTTCGTCTTCCATGACTTGATTTGATTAAAAAAGGCCTGTACAAAGACAGGCCTCTTTATTATGGTTAATTCTCTAGTTAAAGGATTGCTTCGCTGGATCTTTTGGAGGTGCGCTCCATATTTTCAGAAAGCTTCTCATATTCTTCCTGAGATCCCACAATGATTCCCTGGATTGCTCTCTGACCGGTACCGGCAGGGATCAAGTGTCCGACAATCACGTTTTCTTTCAATCCGAGAAGGAAGTCACGCTTTCCTCTAATCGCAGCTTCCGAAAGTACCTTGGTAGTTTCTTGGAAGGAAGCAGCCGAAATAAAGCTTTCAGTACCCAAAGATGCCGCTGTGATGCCTTGCAGGGTTGGAGCAGAAACCGCAGTTTCAGCATCTCTCACTTGCACCAACTTTAGATCTTTACGCTTAAGGCTGGAGTTTTCGTCTCTCAATCTTCTGGCACTGATGATCATACCTGGCTTTAAAGTAGAAGAGTCACCTGCATCTATAACAACTTTCTTATCAAGAATATTGTCGTTTTCTTCTCTGAATGCCCACTTATCAACTACTTGATTTTGAAGGAATCCGGTATCACCTGCGTCAAGTATTTCTACTTTCTGCATCATTTGGCTCACTATTACTTCGATGTGTTTATCGTTGATCTTCACACCCTGCAATCTGTAAACTTCCTGAATTTCATTTACCAAATACTCCTGAACTGCTGTCGGTCCTTTGATGGAAAGGATATCATTCGGAGTGATCGCCCCATCTGACAATGGTTCACCAGCACGAATGAAGTCATTTTCCTGTACAAGGATATGTTTTGAAAGAGAAACCATGTATTTCTTGATCACGCCATCTTTTGATTCGATGACGATTTCTCTGTTACCACGTTTGATACCTCCGTAAGTCACAACACCGTCGATTTCAGAAACCACAGCCGGGTTGGATGGGTTACGCGCCTCGAACAATTCCGTTACTCTTGGAAGACCTCCGGTAATATCTCTAGTCTTACCTACTGATCTTGGGATTTTCACCAAAATCTGACCAGACTTCACTTTCTCTCCTGCTTCTACTGCAAGGTGAGCTCCTACTGGAATGTTGTAAGCCTTGGATTCATCGCCATGGTTTACCAAAATCGCAGGGTTCTTGGTTCTATCTTTTGTTTCGATAATTACTTTCTCACGGAAACCAGTCTGATCATCGGAAACTTCTTTGTATGTAATACCTTCTACGACTGCGTCGAATTCTACCAAACCGTCAAATTCGGATAGGATAACTGCATTGTATGGATCCCAAGTACAAAGAGATTCACCTTTAGTGATTTTCTGACCTTCTTTCACGTTCAACATAGCACCATAAGGCACGTGGTTGGAAACGAGCGTTTTTCCAGATTTTGCATCGTTGATCTTGATCTCTCCAGATCGTCCCATAACCATTGCAACCGGCTCTCCGTTTTTGTTGGTAGTCTCGATCCATCTGAGCTCTTCTTCAAATTCGATCACTCCGTCAAACTTAGCGGGAACACTGGCTTCAACGGCCATGTTAGATGCTGTACCACCTACGTGGAAAGTTCTCAATGTCAACTGAGTACCCGGCTCACCGATAGACTGCGCGGCAATTACACCTACAGCTTCTCCTGCTTGAACCATGGCTCCTGTTGCAAGGTTTCTTCCGTAGCATTTAGCACAAACACCTCTTCTGGTTTCGCAAGTCAAGACTGATCTGATCTCTACTTCTTCAATCGCTGATTCATCTACCATTTTGGCAACATCATCTCCGATTTCGATACCAGCAGGAATAATAAGTTTATCTGTAATCGGATCGTAGACGTCATGAACTGATACTCGTCCTAAGATTCTTTCAGAAAGTGGCTCAACGATTTCGTCATTGTCTTTCAAAGGCTGAACCACCAGTCCTCTCAAAGTACCACAATCATCTTCTGTAATAATCATGTCTTGTGCAACGTCAACCAATCTTCTGGTCAGGTAACCCGCATCAGCAGTTTTCAATGCTGTATCAGCAAGACCTTTACGTGCACCGTGAGTAGAGATGAAGTATTCCAATACATCCAAACCTTCTTTGAAGTTAGAAAGGATTGGGTTTTCGATAATTTCACCGACAGATCCTTGAAGGTTTTTCTGTGGCTTAGCCATCAAACCTCTCATACCCCCCAGCTGACGGATTTGCTCTCTTGAACCTCTGGCTCCTGAGTGCATCATCATGTAGATAGCATTGAAACCTTGCTTGTCCTCTTCCATCTTCTTCATTAGATTATTAGTCAAATGAGAGTTGGTACGAGTCCAGATATCAATTACTTGGTTGTATCTTTCGTTGTCTGTGATCAGACCCATCAGATAGTTGTTCCAAACCTGCTCAACCTCTTCTTTGGCTTTAGCGATCATTGGTACTTTTTCTGCTGGGATGATTACGTCATTCAGACCCATTGACAAACCGCCCTGGTAGGCACTTTGGAATCCAAGATGCTTGATATCATCGAGGAATTGTGCTGTACGGGCAATACCACATACTTTCACAACCTCTGCAATGATCTGCTGGAGCTTCTTTTTAGTCAATAGTTCATTAACATAACCAACTTGCTCAGGTACGAATTGATTAAAGATCAACCTTCCAGCAACCGTATCTATAAGTTGGACTTTGATCTCTCCATCCGGAGTTCTCACTTTCACTTTACACTTGATGTACGCGTGCTTAGAAAGTTTTCCTTCGTTCAAAGCAATAATTACTTCCTCCTGACTGTAGAAAGTCATGCCTTCACCTGCAACAATCTCTTCAGGAGTTGATTTTTTACCTTTAGTCACATAGTAAAGTCCGAGTACCATGTCCTGAGAAGGAACAGTAATTGGAGCACCATTGGCTGGGTTCAAAATGTTATGTGAAGAAAGCATCAAGGTAGACGCTTCCAAAATAGCCTCGTGTCCAAGTGGAACGTGAACCGCCATCTGATCGCCGTCAAAATCGGCGTTGAACGCGGTACAAACCAATGGGTGAAGTTGAATAGCTTTTCCTTCGATCAGTTTTGGTTGGAAGGCCTGGATACCCAATCTGTGAAGAGTTGGGGCACGGTTAAGGAGCACGGGGTGTCCTTTCAAAACGTTTTCCAAGATATCCCAAACAACCGGGTCTTTACGATCAACAATTTTCTTGGCAGATTTTACTGTCTTTACAATACCTCTTTCGATCAGTTTCCTGATGATAAATGGTTTGAAAAGCTCAGCTGCCATGTTCTTAGGAAGACCGCACTCGTGAAGCTTTAACTCAGGTCCAACTACGATTACCGAACGACCGGAGTAATCCACACGCTTTCCAAGTAAGTTTTGACGGAAACGTCCTTGCTTACCTTTCAACATGTCAGAAAGTGACTTCAATGCTCTGTTACCGTCAGATCTTACTGCGTTAACTTTTCTTGAGTTATCGAATAATGAATCTACAGCCTCCTGAAGCATTCTTTTCTCGTTTCTCAAAATCACCTCAGGTGCTTTGATGTCGATCAATCTCTTCAGTCGGTTATTTCTGATGATCACTCTTCTATAAAGGTCATTCAAATCAGAAGTTGCAAATCTACCTCCGTCCAACGGAACCAGTGGCCTCAATTCTGGTGGAATAACAGGAACCATTCTTACAACCATCCACTCAGGGCGGTTTTCGATTCTGGTTCTTGCATCACGGAATGCTTCAACTACTTTCAGACGCTTGAGCGCTTCTGCTTTTCTTTGCTGAGAAGTATCTGTAGCGGCCTGGTGACGAAGTGAATACGAAAGATCATCCAAATCCAATCTGGAAAGAAGCATCTCAAGACCTTCTGCACCCATTCTGGCGATGAACTTATTCGGATCATCATCATCAAGCATGTGGTTTTCCTTAGGAAGCTTATCCATGATGTCCAAGTATTCGTCTTCTGTAAGGAAGTCAAGATACTGAACACCTTCTTCAGCTTTCACACCAGCTTGTACAACTACATAGCGCTCGTAATAAACGATTTGGTCAAGCTTTTTGGTAGGAAGTCCTAATAGGTAACCTATTTTATTTGGGAGGGATTTGAAGTACCAAATGTGAGCAACTGGAACTACCAGCTCAATATGGCCCATTCTTTCCCTTCTTACTTTCTTCTCTGTCACTTCTACGCCACAACGATCACAGATAATACCCTTATATCTGATTCTCTTGTATTTGCCGCAATGACACTCCCAATCTTTTACCGGGCCGAAGATTCTCTCACAGAATAACCCGCCCATTTCTGGCTTGTAGGTTCTGTAATTGATTGTCTCTGGCTGGGTCACTTCACCATTTGAACTATCCAGAATTGATTCCGGAGAGGCCAAACTGATCGTGACTCTGGAAAAGTCGTTGTTGAGTTTTTTATTTTTTCTGAACCCCATAGTTTTTGAAAGATATGTAAAGGGCTCTTGCGAGCCCTAATGAGCTTAATTAATCCAGAGTAATTTCAAGAGCCAAACCTCTCAATTCATGAACCAATACATTGAATGATTCAGGGATGTTAGGTTTTGGAAGGTTTTCACCTTTCACAATAGCTTCATAAGCTTTGGCTCTGCCGATTACGTCATCAGACTTTACAGTCAGGATCTCTTGAAGAACATGAGATGCACCGAATGCTTCCAGTGCCCACACTTCCATTTCACCAAATCTCTGTCCTCCAAACTGGGCTTTACCACCCAGCGGCTGCTGAGTAATCAAGGAGTATGGCCCGATTGATCTGGCGTGCATTTTATCATCCACCAGGTGACCTAGCTTAAGCATATAAGATACACCAACAGTAATTGGCTGATCAAACTTAGCTCCTGATAATCCATCATATAAATAAGTTCGGCCGTAAGCTGGCAAACCTGCTAATTCCAATTCGTGAGCAACTTCTTCCATAGAAGCCCCGTCGAAAATCGGAGTAGCATATTTTTTACCCAACTTTTGTCCAGCCCAAGCAAGGACGGTTTCAAAAATCTGTCCAATGTTCATTCGAGAAGGTACTCCAAGCGGATTCAAAACGATATCCATTGGGGTTCCATCCTCAAGGAACGGCATGTCCTCATCTCTTACAATTCTTGCAACGATACCTTTGTTACCGTGACGTCCCGCCATTTTATCACCCACTTTCAGCTTTCGCTTCTTAGCGATGTAAACTTTCGCCAGTTGTACGATACCCGCAGGAAGCTCATCGCCTACTTCAAGTGTAAAACGATCTCTTTTGAATCTTCCGCTGATCTCATTTCGAGAATTCACAAAGTTCTTCACCAATTGAACGACCAATTTATTGGTATGAGCATTTTCTGTCCAGTCATCTAGGATGATGTCTGAAATCAAATTTGCTTCTTCAGGAACATTGTAGTTGCTCTCATCTCTGTAAGGATTCTTAGCAGGGAAAAGGTTATTCTCAATATTCTTAAGGTTGAATTTGGTTCCTTTAGTGATGATTTCATCACCAAACTTATGCTTCACACCTTGAGAAGTTTTGCCTTCTAGCAAAGTCACCAGTTTGTTGATCATGCGGGCTCTGATGCCCAACAGGTCCTTGGAGTATCTTCCTTTCAGTTTTTCAACTTCTGCTTTAGACTTAACTCTTACGTCTTTGTCTTTCTTAGGCCTTGAGAAAAGTTTGGTTTCGATAACCACACCATTGAGTGATGGAGATGCCTTCAAAGATGCATCTTTCACGTCACCAGCTTTGTCACCAAAGATAGCTCTCAATAGTTTTTCTTCAGGAGTTGGATCTGTTTCGCCCTTCGGAGTGATCTTGCCTATGATGATGTCGCCTTCTTTTACCTCGGCTCCGATCATGATAATACCATTCTCGTCCAAGTGCTTCACGGCTTCTTCAGATACGTTAGGGATTTCAGAAGTTAATTCTTCTTCACCTCTTTTGGTATCGCGTACTTCAAGTTGGAACTCTTCAACGTGAATGGAAGTGAAGATATCCTCCCGCACCACTCGCTCAGAAATTACGATTGCATCTTCAAAATTGTATCCCTGCCAAGGCATATAAGCGACTCTAAGGTTTTTACCCAGAGCCAACTCACCATTATTGGTAGAATAACCTTCTACCAAAACCTGGCCTTTGTATACCTTTTCACCCTTCAACACCAAAGGTGTAAGGTTGATAGTGGTATCCTGATTTGTTCTTCTGAATTTAATCAGGTCGTAAGATCTGTATTCGTCCGTGAAATTAACGAGCAACTGATCGTCGGTCAGATCATATTTGATAACGATTCTCTTTGCATCAACATAATCTACGACCCCATTCTCTTCCGCAATTATCAAGGCCCTCGAATCTACAGCAGCTTTTGCTTCAAGGCCAGTACCTACAATAGGTGCTTCGGCTTTCAACAAAGGAACGGCCTGACGTTGCATGTTAGAGCCCATCAAAGCTCTGTTTGCATCATCATGCTCCAGGAATGGAATCAATGAAGCTGCAACTGACACAATTTGATTTGGAGCAACATCCATATATGTGATCTCGGATGGATCCAATACAGGGAAGTCTCCTTCGAATCTTGCCTTAACTTTTTCGTCAATAATCTTTCCTGAATCATCAAGAGTTGCATTTGCCTGAGCGATGTTATGATTATCTTCTTCTTCAGCAGTCAGATAAATAATATCTTCAAGTTTCATTCCAACTTTACTATCCTTCACTTTTCTGTAAGGAGTTTCAAGAAAGCCCATTGAATTCACTTTCGCGTGAACGCAAAGAGAAGAGATCAAACCGATATTTGGACCTTCCGGAGTCTCGATTGTACAAAGACGACCGTAGTGTGTGTAGTGAACATCTCGAACTTCGAAACCTGCTCTTTCTCTAGAAAGACCACCGGGACCCAAGGCTGAAAGTCTTCTTTTATGAGTCAACTCTGCCAATGGATTGGTTTGATCCATGAACTGAGAAAGTTGGTTGGTACCGAAGAATGAGTTGATTACAGAAGAAAGAGTACGAGCGTTGATCAAATCGACTGGTTTAAAGTCTTCATTGTCACGTACGTTCATTCTTTCGCGGATTGTTCTGGACATTCTGGCCAAACCAACACCGAACTGACTGTAAAGTTGCTCTCCTACCGTTCTCACTCTTCTATTACTTAAGTGGTCAATATCATCGACCACCGCTTTTGAATTGATCAATCCAATCAGGTATTTCACGATCGAAATGATGTCTTCTTTAGTCAGTACAATTTTGGCAGAATCGATTTGTAAGCCAAGCTTTTTATTAATTCGATATCTGCCAACTTCACCAAGATCATATCTCTTATCAGAGAAAAATAAGCTTTGGATTACCTCTCGAGCTGTAGCTTCATCTGGAGCTTCAGTATTTCTCAATTGACGGTAAATTACCTCTACTGCTTCTTTTTCAGAGTTAGAGCTGTCCTTGTGAAGTGTATTATAAATAATTGAGAAATCGGCTACATTGACATCTTCTCTATGGAGAATAATGCTTTTTGAGCCTGAATCCAATATCATTTCGATGTCTTCGTCCGTCAGGACGGTATCTCTTTCGAGCAAAACTTCATTTCTGTCGATAGAAACAACTTCACCTGTGTCCTCATCAACGAAATCTTCAACCCAAGTTCTCAAAACCCTTGCAGCAAGTTTACGTCCAGCAGCTTTTTTCAAAGCATTTTTGCTTGCAGAAACTTCTTCAGAAAGCCCGAACAGATCAAGGATGTCTTTATCTGAACCGTAACCTATAGCTCTTAACAGTGTCGTTACCGGGAACTTTTTCTTCCGATCAATATATGCGTACATGACATTGTTGATGTCAGTTGCAAATTCAATCCAAGACCCTTTGAAAGGGATAATTCTGGCTGAATAAAGCTTGGTTCCGTTGGTATGTTTACTTTGAGCAAAGAAAACACCCGGAGACCTGTGAAGCTGAGATACGATTACTCGTTCAGCACCATTGATCACGAAAGAACCTTTCTCAGTCATGTAAGGAAGGTTACCCAAGAACACTTCTTGCTCGATTGTCTCGAAATCTTCATTGTCCTCATCATGGCATAGTAATCTCAACTTTGCTTTAAGTGGAACAGAATAGGTCAAGCCACGGTCAATGCACTCTTCCACACTATATTTAGGTGGATCTACTGCGTAATCAATGAACTCCAGAGTAAAATTCTCTCTTGAATCGCTGATTGGGAAGTTTTCTGCGAATACTTTGAATAACCCGTCGGCCCTTCTTTTCTCTGCAGGAGTATCCAGCTGGAAAAAGTCTTTGAACGACTGCAACTGAATATCGAGAAAATCCGGATAGTCTTTGACCACCTTAATGGAGGAGAAACTTTTCCTTTCGGTTTGATTCTTGATAGCCAAGGTAGTGTGTGTTTATAGTGATAGTAAATAAAGGAATGCGACAATTATCGCTTGGAATAATGCAATTTTAATCCCGCGCATAAACAGGAAAAGACCTGACTGAATTAGTCAGGTCTTAGTAGCTAAACCTTAACCTTTAAGGTTAGGTTTAGCAAATTATTTGATCTCTACTTCAGCACCAGCTTCTTCCAAAGACTTCTTCAAGCCTTCAGCTTCGTCTTTAGTAACTCCTTCTTTCAGAGCTTTTGGAGCCGAATCTACAAGGTCTTTAGCCTCTTTCAGGCCAAGACCAGTCAATTCTTTTACAAGCTTAACTACTGCAAGCTTAGCTCCACCAGCTGCTTTCAAGATAACATCGAACGAAGTTTTTTCTTCTTCAACAGGTGCTTCTGCACCAGCTCCAGGTCCACCAGCAACCATGATTGCTCCAGCAGCTGCTGGCTCAATTCCGTATTGCTCCTTAAGGATATCTGTCAATTCTTTAACTTCCTTTACAGTCAAGTTCACCAACTGATCTGCAAGTTGTGTAAGATCTGCCATCGTATTTAAAATTTAATTTTGTTTGAATGATTTTTTTAGAACTTATTTTTCTTCTCTCTCTGCAAGAGTTTTCAGAACGCCTGTGAGGTTGTTTTGACCACTTAGCAATGCAGCAACGAGGTTCTTTGCAGGAGACTGTAGCAATCCGATAAGGTCGCCCAGCAATTCTTGCTTAGATTTAAGAGTGGATAATACCTCAAGGTTGGCTTCTCCGATGAATACATCAGAATCAATCCCGGCTCCTTTGAATAGAGGTCTTACTTCCTTTCTACCTAGTTTCTTTCTGAAATCCAACAGTACTTTTGCTGGAAGGTTACTTGTCTCTTTTGAGAAAATTATTCCAGAGAATCCTTTCAGAGCCTCTTCGGACAATTTTGAATAATCTGAGTCCAGATTCTCCAAAGCTTTTTTGATCAAGGTGTTTTTGTACACTTTATACTCAACACCTTTATCATAACATGTCTTCCTGAAGGCGTTTATCTGAGCAACAGAGAAACCTGAAGCATCAGTTATATAGAAGAAAGGGTTTTCTTTAAACTTCTCAGTAAGACCGTCGATTATTACTTTCTTTTCGTCTCTAGTCATGATTAAATACCTTGAATGCTACCCTTGTCTACTGCTATTCCAGGAGACATTGTGCTGGATAAATGAATACTCTTGAAATATGTTCCTTTAGAAGAGGATGGCTTCAACTTAGAGATAGTCATGATTAGTTCTTTCACGTTATCCTGAATTTGCTCAGGAGAGAAAGAGACTTTACCAACACCTGCATGAATGATTCCAAACTTATCTACTTTGAAATCGATCTTACCTGCCTTCACTTCTCTTACAGCTTTCGCAACATCTAATGTTACAGTTCCTGATTTGGGGTTTGGCATCAGACCTCTAGGGCCTAATACTCTACCCAACCTACCTACTTTAGCCATTACGTTTGGCATTGTGATGATGACGTCAACGTCAGTCCATCCGCCTTCGATTTTTGCTATATAGTCATCCAATCCCACGTAGTCTGCACCTGCTTCGGTGGCTTCTGCTACTTTATCAGGAGTACAAAGCACCAAAACTTTGATGTCTTTGCCAGTACCATGAGGAAGGGCAACTACGCCTCTCACCATTTGATCTGCTTTTCGAGGATCAACGCCCAAACGAACGTCTACATCCACGGAAGCATCAAACTTGGTCATGGTAATATCCTTAACGATAGAAGAAGCTGCCTCCAGGGAGTACACTTGGCTTGGGTCGTACTTAGAAAGAGCTTCTTTTTGCTTTTTTGTTAACTTAGCCATTGTTTTTTATTTATACTTCCCAAGGGGCTTTTCCAGATACTGTGATACCCATGCTTCTAGCTGTACCTGCTACCATTTTCATAGCAGATTCAATTTTAAAGGCATTCAGGTCAGGCATTTTCACCTCGGCAATCTCTTTAACCTGATCCCAGGTTACAGAGCCTACCTTTTTTCTGTTCGGTTCAGCAGAACCACTTTTGATTTTTGCCGCCTCCAGCAACATATTTGGTGCAGGAGGGGTTTTTACTACAAATTCAAAAGTTTTATCAGAATAAACCGTAATCAATACAGGAAGCACTTGACCAATTTTATCTTGGGTACGTGCATTGTATTGCTTACAGAACTCCATAATGTTCAAACCCTTGGAACCAAGAGCTGGACCTACAGGAGGTGAAGGATTAGCCTGGCCACCTTTCACTTGCAGTTTTACATAACCGGTGATTTCCTTAGCCATTGCTTAGTCTTGTTTTTCTACTTGTATAAAGTTTAACTCTACCGGAGTATTTCGGCCGAAAATCTTAACCATAACATTAAGTTTCTTCTTCTCCTCAAATATCTCCTCAATTGTTCCGGTAAATCCACTGAAGGGGCCGTCCATTACTTTAACTGCCTCTCCCACTATAAATGGTGTATCCATTTTCTCGGCAAACTCATCAATCTCCTCAACCTTACCTAAAATGCGGTTGACTTCTGATTGGCGTAATGGCTCAGGGGTTTTGGAAGCTCCCCCTTTGTTTGATCCTAAGAAACCGATTACTCCCGGAATGCTTGTTATTACGTGATTGGCCTCACCATTAGAAAGATCTGCATTGACTAGGACGTATCCAGGAAAGAAATTTCTTTCTCTTACACGTTTTTTGCCATTTCGCATCTCATATACCTTCTCAGATGGAATCAGGACTTCAGGAATAAAATCCTCCAGTTTTTGTCTGGCGATTTCATTATCGAGATAAGTCTTAGTCTTTTTCTCTTGTCCCGCTACTACTCTGAGTACGTACCACTTTTGTTCAGCCATTATGTAATGTCAATTCAATTAGAATAAATCATAAAACCATGTCATGATGTTTTCAAATCCGAGATCCACAGCTCCGATAAAGAGCGCGAAAATCAAGGATGCGACTAACACCAATACTGCACTATTTTGAAGAAATGAAAACTTAGGCCAAGTGACCTTATTTACCATTTCATCATAAGATTCCAGAACAAAGTTTTTCAGATTCATAGTGTACTTGCTTACTGGCACGGGCAGAGAGATTCGAACTCCCATCAACGGTTTTGGAGACCGCTATTCTGCCGTTGAACTATGCCCGTGTGAATGAACGCTCCGCAAATGGGAACGCAAAATTAGGTATAGATTGATAAAGAAACAAATGCGATCCCAAAATACTTTGAGATCGCATCTTTCAATATGTCTGACTTGATTTAGTCTAAGATTTCAGTCACCTGACCGGCACCTACAGTTCTACCACCCTCACGGATTGCAAAACGAAGACCTTTTTCCAAGGCGATTGCTGATAATAAGTTAACCTCGATGGTCACGTTATCACCAGGCATAACCATTTCTACGTTTTCGGGAAGTTTAATCTCTCCAGTTACGTCAGTCGTTCTAAGGTAGAACTGAGGTCTGTACTTATTGAAGAATGGAGTATGACGTCCACCTTCTTCTTTTGAAAGGACATATACTTCAGCCTTGAAGTGTGAGTGGGGCTTCACAGATCCTGGCTTACAGATAATCATACCACGCTTTATTTGTGATTTTTCAATACCTCTTAGCAGAAGACCAACGTTATCACCAGCTTCACCTCTGTCTAGGATTTTACGGAACATCTCAACACCCGTTACGGTAGATTTAAGACCTTCAGCTCCCATACCAATGATATCAACAGGCTCGCCTGAGTTGATAACTCCTCTTTCAATTCTTCCTGTTGCAACTGTACCACGACCGGTGATCGAGAATACGTCTTCAACTGGCATCAAAAATTCCTTGTCGACAAGACGAGGAGGAATAGGAATGAATGAATCAACTGCATTCATCAATTCCATTACAGTTTCAACCCACTTCTCTTCACCGTTTAATGCACCAAGTGCAGAACCAGCAATTACAGGGATATTATCTCCGTCAAAATCGTAGAAAGAAAGAAGCTCTCTGATCTCCATCTCCACAAGCTCAAGAAGCTCAGGATCATCAACCATGTCAACTTTATTCATGAAAACTACAAGCTGAGGAACACCTACTTGACGAGCCAAAAGAATATGCTCTCTTGTCTGTGGCATAGGTCCATCAGTTGCTGCTACCACAAGGATAGCACCGTCCATTTGAGCTGCACCGGTAACCATGTTTTTAACATAGTCAGCGTGTCCTGGACAATCTACGTGAGCGTAATGTCTTTTTTCAGTAGAGTATTCTACGTGAGAAGTATTGATAGTAATACCTCTCTCTTTTTCTTCCGGAGCGTTGTCGATAGAAGAGAAATCTCTAAGTTCAGAAAGACCTTTTTTTGCCAATACTGTTGTAATGGCGGCAGTTAAAGTCGTTTTGCCATGGTCTACGTGTCCAATCGTACCGATGTTAACGTGCGGCTTGGAACGGTCGAAGGTTGCTTTTGCCATGCGTGTAAATCCTCAGTTTAAGTTTAAAGATATGTTTAAATTAATTTAATGCCGTTATGAGCCAACGACGGGAATTGAACCCGTGACCCCTTCCTTACCAAGGAAGTACTCTACCCCTGAGCTACGTCGGCTTAAGCCCGATGCTTCCTTGAAAACATTGAGCGGGAGACGAGGCTCGAACCCGCGACCTGCAGCTTGGAAGGCTGCCGCTCTACCAACTGAGCTACTCCCGCTTGTGAATTTTGAGATTTTTAAGTCCAAAATTTTTAAAATCCTTTCCCGGATGGTGGCCGATGAGGATGATTTTACTAACACCCGGAAAACCGGATTTTTTTTAGCATTGCAAAATTAGAAAAAAAATTTCGCATTACGACAATAGTGGGGGAAACAGGATTCGAACCTGTGAAGACATAAGTCAACGGATTTACAGTCCGTCCCAGTTGGCCGCTTTGGTATTCCCCCAACTGCGTCAAGATTTCAAGCTTTTTCTCTCACTTGCTATCTTAACGGATGGCAAAATTATAGCCTTTTCTGAAAGATTCAAAACAAGGATTTTAAATTTCAGAAGAAATTCCCCTCTTTATCGCCAATAGATTCAAAATCAATCGCTTAATTTTCATCCTTTAGCGTCTCGATGAAATAGGAGAAGTAATTTTTCAAATCTGAATCAGTTTCATATTTGGATGCTTCGGTTATTTTTTTGACTATCTCTTTATCATCCGCAAAGCCTAAAAGAGCCTGGAATGCCCCCAAACGAATGAAATTCTTCGAATCATTCCTCATTATACCGAGTAAATATTCAACAGCACCTTCTTTTCCTTCCTCCGGAAATCTACTGAAATACTCACTGTAGTACCCCAGAAAAAAATAAAATCCTTCCCCTGATAATTTTTCTATTTTTTCCTGAAACCAATCACCTCTTCCCATCACAGGCGAGGTAATGAAATAATCAGCAACAGGAATGACCATCCTGAAATTATCTTCAGTTGCAAATCTCTCTACCAATTCAGGGCTGACTTTCTGTTCCGAAGCACTCATCAATCCCATTAAAGCTGATCCTGCAACCAGATAAGATGAATCATTGACCATTCTCAAAAACGAGGAATTGTATTTATCAGGATTAAAATCAGTCAATACATCAATCGCTCCTGCTTTTACAGAATTCCTCATGTCTGACTCGGCAATCCGGTAAACATTGTCTTCTAATCCAATAATTGATCCCATAAGCTCCGGGTTCCCTTGCAAATGGGTTAAGGCAGATTCTCTTACAGACCAAAACTTATCTTCGAGCGCCTTCGGAATAACGAGCAACAATTCTTCTTTGGCTTCCCAAGCAACCAAACTATCAAGAGCTTCATACCTCGCAATTCCAAGTTGGGATTGGTTAAACTGCTTCATCATACTCTCAGGATTACTTTCCGAAGTGATTTTCGCGAGAAGATTTTTGCCCTCGTCGATGTAAACTATGTCAATCGGGTTTCCATTTTCCAGAGCGAATTGCTGAAAGGCCCTTTCCACCATCATCGTCTTAGTTTTCCGGATTTCACCTTCATACCAAGTGATTTCAATAGGGAGTTTAAAGAGAGGCGTTTTGTCCAAATCCTGTAGCTGATAAGCTGAAACCAAAATATTTTCCGGTTGGGAGTAATCCACTTCGAACATCAACTTAGGATGACCTTTGTCCAAAAACCACTGATTGAAGAACCAATTCAAATCTTCTCCGCCAACTTTTTCAAATGCAAGTCTCAAATCATGAACTTCAACACTTTGCAACGCATGAGTTTCCAGATATAGGTTAAGCCCTTCAAAAAATATTTCGTCTCCCAAATATTCACGAAGCATATGCAGAATCACTCCTCCTTTTGAGTAGCTATGCGAGTCAAACATATCTTCAGAATCCTCATAGGAGAATCGGATCAAATCGACCTGCTTACTCTCAGATTCCTGAAAATAAGTTTCAGTCTCTGTCACCAACTTAAGCTTTGCTTCATCAGGTCCGTACTTGTATTCATTCCAAAGGAACTCGCTGTAATTGGCAAAGGCTTCATTCAAGGTTAAATTCGACCAGGATTCTGAAGTGACATAATCACCAAACCACTGGTGAAACAACTCGTGAGCGATGATATAATCCCATTCAGAATCGATCGCTTCCCTCTCATTCAGCCTTAATTCCTCCATAAAAATCGAAGCCGTCGTATTTTCCATCGCACCGGAGACAAAGTCCCTCACTACGATCTGATCGTATTTGGGCCATGGATACTTCACCCCCAGCAACTCGGAAAAAAAGCCGATCATTTCAGGAGTATTCTTAAAGACTTTTGCAGCTCCTTTTTCATATCCTTTTTCGACGTAATATCCCAATGGAATATCATCCCAATTGGCCTCAACTTTTCCAAAATTCCCAATGGCGATAGCTACCAGATAAGGTGCATGAGGAAGCTTCATTTCCCAATGATCTTTTCTCATCCCATTCCCCAGCTCCTCTTGTTTGATCAACTCCCCATTGCTAATCGAAATCATCGAATCGGGAACGGTCAGCTTGAAAAGCTGTGTAAACCGCTCATTGGGTTTATCGATGGTGGGAAACCACTTAGAATTATGCTCAGTTTCTCCCTGAGTCCAAATCATGGTTGGCTTTCCCGGAACAGTATCCAATGGATCGATGAAATAAAGACCCTTGGTATCTGTGATTGCATCGCTACCGCCACCTCCATTTTTCTCGGGGAATGCTGTATAATCGAATTCTATCTGAATCGTGTCCGATCTTGAATATTCTTTTGGTAAATAAATCGTGATTTGTTGCTCATTGTACCGATAAGCCAAAGAGGTCTGAATTGTCTTCTCTACAAGATTGATTTCTTTCAATTCAAAATCCTGAGCATCGAGAATAAGAACTTTTTGAGGTTTAAAAAATGCCTTCAGGGTCAACTTTGCACGGCCTATTACAGCCTGCTTTTCCCAATCAAAAGCTAAATCCAACTCTGTGTGCAACAAGTCAAAATCTCTTTTCGCAGAAGCTCTGTAATCAGTGATTTCCTTTTCTTTATTTGCAATCAAGTTAAGAATGGCAAGAGAATCCAGGTCCTCATCCTCTTCAAGTAATAATGATTCTTCTTCTTGAGGTTCAGTTTCAGTCACCTGATTTGTCTTACAAGACAAAACTGAAGCCAATAGAAGCAAGAACAATATCAAGTTTGACTTTTTCGATATTCGGGTTAGTTGGGCAATCATTTGTTTCATAGTAGTGAGGAATCCACTCAGAGTGATTCGTATATTAGTAACCAAATTAGCAGGAATGTTTTCAGTTACCATCCAAAACAAGACGTATTCGGTAGAAAATGCCGATCAAACGATTAAAGTAAACGGTAAAACGATGGAATGGGACCTTAAATGGATCTCAGATCGTAAAATTCATTTAATATCTGAAAATAAATCCATCGAAGCGGAACTGATTTCTTTTGACAAAGAATCCAAAACAATCCAAATCCGACTCGGACATAAAATATCAACTTTACTGGTCAAAGACAGATTCGATATTTTGCTGGAAAAGCTTGGAATGAATCATAACAATGCCGGCACGCTTAAAGAAATAAAGGCACCCATGCCGGGATTGATCCTGGACCTCAAAGTGAAGCCGGGTGATGAAGTGAAAAAAGGCGATGTGGTGTTAATTCTCGAAGCCATGAAGATGGAAAATAGCATCAAATCTCCTGGAGATGGAATGGTAAAGGCTGTGAAAATTGCTTTGAAACAGAGCGTCGAAAAAAATCAGGTTTTGATCCAGTTTTGATTTTTTGGTCTAGCATTATGAGTTGAACAAATTATATTTGCCGAATTATTTTGACTTTACCTGATCCAATTCGGGTACACCTTCTTTAAAAACCAGACATGAAATACAAGCGAATATTACTCAAACTCAGCGGAGAGTCACTGATGGGTGAAAAAAACTACGGCATCGACCCAAACATGCTTCAGCAATACACCAACGAAATCCGCAAAGTTAAGGAGATGGGTGTTGAGGTAGCAATCGTAATTGGAGGAGGTAATATTTTCAGAGGAGTACAAGCCGAAAGGTCTGGAATTGACCGTGTTCAGGGAGATTACATGGGGATGCTGGCGACTTTGATCAATGCGATGGCGCTTCAAAGTGCACTCGAACAAGGGGGAATGTACACCAGATTGATGTCTGGCATCAAAATCGAAAGTGTCTGCGAGCCATTCATCAGAAGAAGGGCAATCCGACATCTGGAAAAAGGGCGTATCGTAATTTTTGGTGCGGGTATCGGCAATCCATATTTTACCACAGATTCTACTGCCAGCTTACGGGCAATAGAAGTGGAAGCAGATGTAGTCTTGAAAGGAACGAGAGTTGATGGAGTGTATACGGCGGATCCTGAGAAGGACAAAACAGCGACAAAATATCATACAATCTCATTTCAGGAAGTGTACGAGAAAAACCTCAACGTCATGGACATGACTGCCTTCACGCTTTGCCAGGAAAACAATTTACCCATCATCGTATTCGATATGAATAAATTGGGTAATCTGAGCCGATTGGTTCTGGGGGAAGAAATCGGAACACTGATCACTGGATAATTTAAGTTTATAACCATGGAAGAAATCGAATTATTCTTAGACGAGGCCAAAGAATTGATGCAAAAAGCAGTGGATCATACCTCTGCTGAGCTTTTGAAAATCAGGGCTGGGAAAGCAATGCCCAATATGCTTGACGGGATCATGGTCCAATATTATGGATCACCAACCCCGCTTAATCAGGTGTCCTCTGTAACCACTCCGGATGCGCGAACCTTGGCGATCAAGCCTTTTGAAAGGAAAACCATTTCTGATATTGAAAAAGCAATTATCAATTCTAATCTGGGCCTTTCGCCTCAAAATAATGGGGAGATTATCATCCTCACGATCCCGATGTTAACCGAAGAAAGAAGAATTACTCTGGTTAAGCAATCTAAAAATGAATGCGAAAGCGGGAAAATTTCTATCAGAACTGTCCGGAAAGACATCATGGAATCGCTCAAAAAATTGCAGAAAGACGGAGCCGCGGAAGATGATATCAAAAGAGCGGAAGACGTTGTCCAAAAGTATACAGATCAGTATTCTTCCAAAATCGACGAGATTCTCGTCAAAAAAGAAATCGACATCATGAAAGTCTGACAAGATAAAAACCCGACTGGATGGTCGGGTTTTATTTTTTAATCTGCGCTGACGTTTAGGAAAGTGGCGATTCCAAATCTTACTCCTCCTCTCAGGAAGTCCCCGTTTTCAAATCCTGCGCCCATTTCCACTCTGAAAATCCGGAAGAGATTATCGAGCGAATATCCTACTTCCCAATAATGAGGGGAGTTTTCAGTTTTTAAATAATTGAAAAACAGATTTTCCCTAACCCCCGAAAATCTCAACATGGGAAGTTGGGTGAAAAGAAATTTTCTAAACTGATAGTGAATTATACTTGAGACATAGGAGGAATTGGTGCTGTAGGTATAATAGTCCATGAATCGGTAATTGGAGGCAGGACCGAAGTTGGAAAAAATGGTACGGTTTCCACCAAAATGCTGATAATCCTGAAAATACACCTGGTCATTTGACAGGAAAGTTCCTGCCGAAACATTGAAGTCCAGCTTCCCGCTCACCCCGAAGCTAAAGCTATGCTTAACTCCCGCCTCAATGTGATCAAAATCCGCAGCGGTTGGAGAATTGAGCAAGCTACCAAAGGCTTTGTCATAATTCAAAGTGATCAAAGGCGACCGATCCGTAATCGGATATTTTTTACCATCTCGGATTCCGTAGCGAATTCCCGGTCTCCATTCGAGCGAAGCACTTAGCTTCAGGATTTCATGATTTGAAAAGGCGTCGTCACCTGTTTCTACATTTTCCGGTCTGTTTGAGGAATAAACACGCTCCGGTTTATTGTAAAAGCTGAAGTCCGAATTATTGAAGAGCTCTCTCCGCTCGGCATAGGTCATATTCACCCTATAGGTAAATCCATAATCTACCCGATGGGACCAATAAGCCCGCATGAAGTCCTGCTCGTAGAGCTTCATATAGTTTTGTCTCAGGAGTAAAGAATAGAGAGCGTTGACCTGTTCATTGATTGGGTTCCCTCCGTTAAACTGGTAAATGAATCGTCCACCTTCCAATCCAAAAGTAGTTCCGCTTGTTGGAAGTGTAGTAGACCAACGGAAATCAACTTTCCCATAAAATCGATCACTCGAAAAACCGTATCGTAATTCCGGCTCGATATTGAAACTCTTCTTTTGAACCGTGACGCTATCTGCAAGCTTGGTTTCCTGATATTTTCGGTAAAAAAGGCCCATTCCTACTTTCCAGCCTTCCACCGTATTGAAAGAAACCTTTGTCCAGTTTTGCTTAAATCCTAAAGAAACGCCTTTCCCGAAACTATAGGTCGAACCACTCATGAAATCCAGTGGCTTGAATTTGCTTCTGGCTTTTTTGGCTACTGAATCCACTTCACTCACCTTTGCAGCCTCAATCGTCGCAAGGCTATCATCCCGATCGTATCCCTGAATCTCCAGAAACGTCAACGGGACCGGGCGAATGCTATCCCAGTAAGTCAAATCACGCTTTTTTGCCACCGAATCGATTGAATAATAGCGCTCAGAAATGACTTCAGGTTGACTTTGTTCTTTCAGAGATTCCTTTTCATATTCATTGAGGAGCTTTCGATATTCCTTCCTTGTAGTGGGCTGTTCCTTCGAAAGCTGCTCCAGTGCTGAAGTTGTTTTATCAAATTTGACAACGGCCTCTGGCACGTCCTGAACTTTCTCATCGATGATTTCCGGTACAAATGCCAGATCAGGATTGAGAGTCACTTCGTATTCGCGGGTAGATGCCAAATACTTGAATTCCCCCTCGAAACCAAAAAACTTGCCTCCAAATCGATAAATATGAGTCAGGGGCATCCACACATTTTCAGCAACCGGGGCATATTGCTGCGTGGCCTGAATTTGGAATCCCATCAGGGAAGTTTGGAGATTCAAACTGTGAATAGCCCAAAGGTCTTCAATGATATAGATGTATCCCTCAAAAACCCGCTCACCTCTTGATCTGGGAGTAACCTTGATTTTGCTGACCATCACATTTTGGTCGAAGAAACTCCCTTCGTAATTGAACTTGTAGTATTGAAAAGCTTGCCTGGAAAGCGGAGAGATGATCTCGTTGATTTTTTCCTGATAAAAAGTAGTCTGGATGTATGGCGCCGGCGAAGTGGATTGATTGTCGCCGTTGGTCCTGATTGAGATCACTTTTTCTTCGACTTTATTAGGCTGGGTAAACGTAATTCTGGAAACAGATTCTGAAGTGTAAGCCTCGTTCAACTTTAAGCCCTCTTTCTCCAGCGTCTTCTTCATAAAAAATGGTGCATCGGTAAGGCTGCCTGTACCTTTCAGATAGACTGTCATGCTATACTTCTGAAGTTGCAATCGATGATATTTTGCTTTTGCAATTGCCTTCCTCATGATCGTCAGCGCCGGATCCTCCGCACCTGCCCTTACCTCGACTTCACTTAGAGTGTATACTTGCGGTTCCAAGTTGAAATCCAGATCTACCCATTGATCTGTTATGATAACTGTCTCTAATATTGATTTGTAGCCCAGGTATTGAACCAATACGTCATAGACACCCTGCTTCAATCGGAACTCATACGCACCATCCTGATTGGTGGGAACCCCATCTCCAAGATTCCTTACGTACACCGATGCATAAGGAAGTGCTTCTCCTTCGCTGGTTTTGACGATTCCGCGAATTCCCTGAGCATAACTTTGAAATGAAAGCACGACCGAAATACAACCAATTACCGTCACTGCAAAAAGTGCTTTACATAAATGTATTCCCATAAAAGTTGATTAATTGAACCCGAAGATAATCTGATTGTGGATTACAGGTCGATGTTAGATTTGGTTTTAAGATAATTTAGGGTCTCATAATTTAAATGAAGGCACTTATCATAAAGTAATAATAAGCCAATTACTATTTATCATTAAACTGTATAATTGAAATAAATAACACTTTGAATTAAGGGACTTAAAGCCTTAAAAATCAGGAGATTTCTCAAGGAGTTTTTTTTTAATCAAGGGCTATAACTTTTTTAATTTTTTTAAATAAGTCTAAATCAGGCTATTTGGAAGGTTTTAAAAATTTTACCGAATTTCCATAAAATTAAAAAAAATTGAATTTTTTAATTCTATTCAAATGGAAATCGATTTCCATTACCTATTCTATCAGTCTTTTTTGGTTTCATTGAGCATTCAATAAAATATACTTTATTCTGTTAAAATGAAGGTTTTTAACAATCAGAATCGGCATTTGTTAAAAATTGTAAAATTAAAATTATTGATTCACCTTAGATTCGAATTTAAATACTCATGCCTGTTTCGCTTTTTTAAAAAACAAAAAAACCCTATGAGAAACTATTTACAACAACTTAAGACGTTGCTACTCGCAATGGTACTCGTATTCGGGGCCACGCTGGTTGCTAACGCCCAAAGTAGAACCATCACGGGTACCGTCCTCGATGCTTCTCTTGGAGAACCCGTTCCTGGTGCCACAGTACTGATCAAAGGTACAACTCGAGGCACTGCCACCGATTTGGACGGCAAGTTTAGCCTTCCAATTCAGTCAGGAGATCAGATTTTGGTGGTTTCATTTGTGGGCTATCTGGCCCAGGAAATTGAAATCGGAAATCAAACCAGTTTCACTATCGATCTTAAGGAAGACATACAAAGTCTTCAAGAGGCTGTAGTAATTGGTTACGGATCTCAGGACAAAAAAGAAATCACCTCAGCTGTTATCAGCATAAAGCCGGAAGACTTTAACAGAGGTAACGTTTCAAACCCTGCACAATTGCTGCAAGGTAAAGTCGCCGGTCTTTCTATTACAAGACCAGGAGGGAATCCAAATAATGGCTTCAATGTCCGTTTGAGAGGTTTATCAACTTTTGGCGCTAACTCTTCTCCTCTAATTGTATTGGATGGAGTAATTGGCGCTTCTTTGGAAAACGTGGATCCAAATGACATTCAATCAATCGATGTATTGAAAGATGGATCTGCTGCAGCGATTTACGGTGCAAGAGGTTCTTCAGGGGTAATCTTGATCACTACCACCAGAAAAGCAGCAAAGGATGGCAGAACGAACGTTGCCATCAACTCTTTTGGTACACTTGATAAGGCAACCAACTTGATTCCAATCCTTTCAGCTGAAGAATTTCTTGAAAGAGGAGGAACAAACTTTGGAAGTAATACTGATTGGAGAGAAGAATTGATCGATGATGCTTACTCTTACACTACCAATGCTACCATTTCAGGTGGTTTTAACAATACAAATTACATGGCTTCTGTAAACTACAGAGACAATCAAGGTATTGTGAACGGTGTGAGCAATCAGAGATTAAACACTCGTTTAAACCTTTCTCAGGGAGCTTTGAATAACAAGTTGAGATTCAACCTCAATCTATCATTCTCAAATGTGGATTCTGAGTCAATCAACGATGCTGCATTCAGATATGCTACCATCTACAATCCAACTGCTCCTATCTTCGAAAACACAGAAAGCGCTAAAAGATTCGGTGGTTATTTCCAAAGAGACCTGTTTGATTTCTACAACCCTGTCGCTATTGCAAATCAGCAGAAGTTCATCGGTGAGACTAAAACTGCTCTTGCATCTTACAGAGTAGAATATGACTTAATGCCTAACTTAACTCTGTCTGCACAGTATTCTCAAGACAGAAGAAATACACTCTCCGGTGGTTTCTGGGCTCTTCAGGATTTTCAGGTAGGCATCGGTGCTACAGGTTCAGCTCAGAGAAACACATTCGACAGAGCTCAGAAAATATTTGAATCAACGCTGAGATACGAGAAAGATCTTTCTTCTAAACTCAATATGACTTTATTGGGTGGTGTGGCTTTTCAGTCTACTACAAACCAAGGGTTCAATGCGAGAGTAAGGCAATATCTGTTTGACTTGGGATGGAATAACTTGGGAGCAGGTGCTATCAGAGTTGGTAACAACACTGACGTTTCTTCATTTGCGAATGAAGATCAACTGAACTCAGCTTTCGGTAGAGCTAACTTCAACTACAATAACATCTTCTTCTTGTCTGCTTCAGTGAGAGCTGAAACTTATTCTGGATTTGGTGAGAACAACCAAACGGGTGTATTCCCAGCGGCAAGTTTTGGAGCAGATTTCACCCAGTTATTCGACATGGGTATCTTCAATGCCTTCAAGCCAAGAGTATCTTACGGTGTAACTGGGAACCTTCCTCCTTCTCCTACTTTGGCAATTGGTGCCTATGGAAATGGAAACAGAGTTGATTTGGACGGTGACCCATTAAGCACAAATGACATCTTCGTTGGTCTTAATCAATTTTCAAATCCTAACAAAGACCTGAAGTGGGAAACCAAAAAGGAATTTAACGTGGGTATTGACTTCGGTGTCTGGAATAATAAAGTAACTGGTAGTGTAGATTACTACACCAGAAATATTTCTGACTTGTTATTCAACGTTCCTGTTGCTACAGGTGCTCCAAACCCATTTGACCCGGGAAGATTCAATACTGCTGCTTCTACTTGGATCAACCTTGCAGAATTGAGAGCGGCTGGTTTCGAATTTGCCATGGGTGTAAATGACATCGCGCTTGGATCAGTAAAATGGACTCCAAACCTGAACTTCACAATTTATGATAAAACTACAATTGAAAGTTTATCTGCGGGTGAGTTAGGTTTCGAAGAATTGAGAGTTGCTACTCCAGGTTCTCCTGGTCAGAACAACAACTTCATTATTTATAACAGAGTAGGTCAGACTTTGGGTGACTTCTATGGTCCAAAATTGAATGGAATAACAGAAGATGGTAAATACACACTTTCTACTACTGACCCAAATCAATTTGAGAAACTGGGTAATGGTCTTCCAAAAGGAGAATTTGGCTTTGCTAACAGCTTTGCTTTAAATCAGTGGACCTTGAACGTATTCTTCAGAGGTGCATGGGGACATGACTTGTATAACTCATACAGAGGTTTCTACGAAAATGCTGATGCTGCTTCCAACACTTGGAACTCAGTCTTGACGGACAAAACTCCAACTGCTCCTTTGGTAACATCTACTCCAACTTTCAACAGTTCGGTGGTAGAAGATGCATCATTCATCAGATTGGACAACATGGAATTGGGCTATAACTTCAAGACTAACTCTCCTAATTTGAGTTCTTTGAGACTTTATTTCGCAGCTCAAAACTTGTTCACACTCACAAATTACACAGGTGTAGATCCTGAAGTAAGAATTAATGACTCTGAGAATGGAGATGCCTTTTCGTCTGCACTTTCTCCGGGCATCGAACGTAGAAATACTTACTTCCAGACCAGATCTTTCACTCTGGGTGTAACGGTAAACTTTAAATAACCAATCAATAAACACAGATATGTTAAAATTTATAAGTAAAATCTGTCTTATGGTTCCGGTAGTTTTCTTGCTGGGATCGTGTGGGGAGTTGGAGCAGGAAGTACTCGATGGAGTGACTCCTGAGGATGTGGCGAAAAGTGAAAACCCTGTATTGATTGACGTGCTAAAAGCCTCTGCCTACTCTAAAATTGTAGGAAGCTGGGGAGCTCATAACAGTATTTGGTCAATCAATGAAGTTTCTTCTGACGAGATGGCTATTCCACAAAAAGGAGCTGACTGGGAAGATGGCGGACTTTGGCTGAGAATGCACAGACACACCTGGGGCACTTCTGATGAAGCCTTCAACAACTCTTGGAACTATTGCTTCTCTGCAATTGGCGAGATCAACAACCTAATCATCTCTTTCCCTGATGTTGAGGCTCTTGTAGCTGAATTGAAAGTTTTAAGAGCATTGAATTACCTTTGGTTGATCGACAGCTTTGGAAACGTTCCAATCGTTACTGAAACTTCAACCGGTGGCAACCCAACCAACAACACCCGTGCAGAAGTTTATGCTTTTATTGAATCATCAATAAAAAACAACGTGGAACTTCTCTCGAAAGATGACACCAAGACTACAATTAACTATTACACTGCGCATGCGATGTTGGCTAAATTGTATTTGAATGCAGGGATTTACATTGGTACTCCAAAGTGGGCTGAGGCAGAAGCAGCGGCAAACGTGGTAATCAACAGTGGTAAATTCTCTTTGTCATCTAACTACTTCTCAAATTTTTCGACCAGAAATGGTGGATCTACTGAGAACATTCTGACTCTTCCTTACGATGAGGCAAACGCAGGTGGATTCAACCTTGCACAAATGACTCTTCACTATGCAAGTCAGAATACCTATAATCTTCAGGAGCAGCCATGGAATGGTTATGCATCTTTGGAAGAGTTCTATAACAGCTACTCTGATACTGACGTAAGAAAGGCTTCCTTCATTGAAGGACCTCAATTTGCATCAGACGGTGTGACCAGACTAAAAGATCTTTCTGCAGAAGCAGGTGATCCTGATGGACAGCCTCTTACTTTCACTCCAAAAATCAACATGTTGGGTCCAAATGCCTTCAGACAAGCCGGCGTAAGAGTTGGTAAATTTGAATTCGCATCAGGTGCTGGATCTAGTTTGAGCAATGATTATCCTTTGATTCGTCTGGGAGATATCATCCTGATCAAAGCTGAAGCAGCTTTCCGTCTCGGAAAAACCGGTGATGCATTAACTGCAATCAACCAAATCAGAACAAGAGCGGGCGTTCCAGCTTTCACTTCTTTGACACTTGATTTGATCTTCGAAGAAAGAGGACGTGAAATGTTTGCGGAAGCTTCAAGAAGAACAGATCAGATCCGTTTTGGAAAGTGGAATCAGCCTTGGTGGGAAAAAGCAGCTTCTCAGCCTTTCAGAGCTTTGTTCCCTATTCCAGCGCAAGCAATCAACGCTAACCCTAACCTGAAGCAAAATCCAGGTTATTAATAGCACTCAAACTTAATTTCTTAAAGGAAGTGTACTCGCGTACACTTCCTTTTTTTACAAAAAGCCAAGATGAAATCGAGTTTGACGCAAGCGACACAAACTTGTATTATTGTAGGCCGTGCTAGACTCCACTTGCCTTACAGCAGTCAGGTCTGACCTTTGAAAATTCAATTATAATCAGATGAAAATTAGGAATTACTTCCTACCGATTGTTCTTCTTATTTCTTCCTGCCAAAAGGAAGACAAGGCTTCTGATTCCCTTTTCGAACTTCTCTCAGAAGATCAAACAGGTGTTAGCTTCCGAAATGACCTCGCTTACACTGAAAAAATCAATCCCTATACTTTTAGAAATTTTTACAATGGTGCCGGAGTAGCACTCGGTGACATCAACAACGATGGATTAATCGACATCCTTTTTTCCGGAAATCAAACTTCCAATCGACTCTATCTCAATGAGGGGAACCTCAAATTCAAAGACATTACCCAATCATCGGGACTGGAATCTTCCGGTTATTGGTCCACAGGCGTAAGCATGGCAGATTTAAACGGAGATGGGTTGCTCGATATTTATGTTTGCAAATCCGGACCTGAAGGTGGTGAAAAGCGCCACAATGAACTTTTCATCAATCAGGGAAACCTTACATTTTCAGAGCGATCCGGGGAATTTGGACTTGCTGAGGAAAAACTTTCGCAGCATGCAGTATTTTTTGATTTCGATAAAGACGGAGATCTTGACCTATATCTTCTCGCCAATTCCGGCCGTTCGGTTGGCGTGTTTGATCTTCGGGAAGGCCAACGGGAAATGCGCGATCCGGAAGGAGGAAACAAACTCTTTCGAAACGACGGCACCATTTTCACAGATGTGAGTGAATCCGCCGGGATCTATGGAAGTGCTATTGGTTATGGTTTGGGCGTAACTGTCGCCGATCTCGATCAGGATGCATGGCCCGACCTTTACGTTTCCAATGATTTTTTTGAGCGGGATTATCTTTATCTCAACAATCAGGATGGGACTTTTTCTGAAGTTTTACCCAACGCGCTGAGCGAAATCAGCATGGGTTCGATGGGTGCAGACATCGCCGATCTAGACAATGACATGCGCCCGGACATCTTTGTCACAGAGATGCTCCCCGCAGACATGGCTCGGGTGAAGACCAAGACGCCTTTCGAAGAATGGGATAAATATCAGGCAAGCGTAAAGTCAGGCTATCATCATCAATTCACCAGAAACACGCTACAGCGAAATCTGGGATTCAAACCAGGAACCAAGGAACCGATTTTCTCGGAAATTGCTCGGCAAACAGGAATGGAGGCAACAGATTGGAGTTGGGGAGCTTTGATTTTTGACGCTGACAATGATGGCTGGAAAGATGTATTTGTTGCCAACGGGATAGTCAAAGACCTGACAGATTTTGACTTCGTTGACTTCTATGTGAATAATCAGGAGAAAGTAAAAGGCTTCAAAGAGGATTCGGTTCTGCTCACGAAAATGATCGATGAATTTCCATCGATTCCTCAGCAAAACTTTTGGTTCAAAAATCTTGGAAACTGGCAATTTGAGAATCAAGCTGCGACGCAAGGGTTGGAACAACTCACATTCAGTACGGGCTCCGCGTATGGAGACCTTGATAATGACGGCGACTTGGATTTGGTGGTCAATAACTTGAATGAGCGTGCCTTTGTCTACAAAAACACGAGTCGGGAAAAGGGATCAGGCAATTATCTCCAATTGGATTTAGGCGATTCGTTTGGAACACAGGTTATTTGCTTTGCCGGCGAAAAGACATTTTACCAGGAGTTTCAGCCGGTCAAAGGCTACATGTCTTCCGTAGATCCAAGGTTACATTTTGGATTGGGCGAAATCGTAAAGCTAGACTCAGTAAAAATTCTTTGGCCTGACGGAAAGCTAACTTTGCTCAAAAACATTGATTCCAACCAGATTCTGAAACCCTCTGTTGAAGACGCAATTACTTTCGAGGAAACCATTTCCTCACCGACAACTCTTCTATCGCTTTCTGATTATCAAATTCCCTACACCCATCAGGAAAGCGATTTTGCGGATTTTGACAGGGACAGGCTTCGATTCTGGATGATCAGCAACGAAGGTCCAAAAGCCGCAAAAGCTGATGTAAACGGTGATGGTTTAGAAGATCTTTTCATTCCAGGTGCCAAAGGAAAAGCTTCAACCCTTTTCATTCAGGAGAAAGGCGGGGAATTCATAAACCATCAAGCTTCACTTTTCGAAGTTGATAGTCTGGCCGAAGATGTTACCGCTTACTTTTTTGATGCAAACGGGGATGGTGCACCGGATTTACTGGTGGGCAGCGGAAGCATTGAGTTTGGAGCCAATTCTTCGCTTTATCAAGACAGACTTTATCTCAATGACGGCAAAGGCAATTTCTCAAAAAGTCCTCAGGCCTTTTCTCCTCTCCCAACTGCATTTATTCTCGGACAAGACCTTGATCAGGATGGTGACGAAGATTTGATTATTGGCACAAGAAGCGTTCCTTTTGCTTATGGGATACCTGCCGGAATTCAGGTTTGGGAAAATGATGGGAAAGGAATATTTCAAGACATCTCGTCAAAATTCGGCGAGACCATCCAATCGTTGGGAATGCTGACTTCCGGAGCAATTGCGGATTTAGATGCCGATGGCAAGCCCGAACTTATCCTTGCAGGGGAATGGATGGCGATCCGAATTTTTACCATTTCAAAAGATCAACTTGTTGAAAAAACATCCGAGTTCGGATTAGCCGATACTCGCGGGCTCTGGAATTGTCTCCTCGTGGAAGACATTAATTCCGACGGCAAACCTGATATTCTGGCCGGGAATCTGGGATTAAATTCCCGCTTAAAATCATCTGAAAAATCCAAACTCCGAATGCTCGTCAATGACTTTGACCAAAACGGATCCTTGGATCATATTCTGGTTTCATTTGACGGAACTAAGTCCAATCCTTGGGTTTTGAAAAACAGTCTGGTAAAGCAGATCCCTTCTTTACGAAAGCAATTACTGACATATTCCTCTTACCAAAACAAGACCCTGGAGGAGCTTTTTCCTGAGTCAGTTCTGTCAAAATCAGTAACTTTGCAGGCCGATTTACTCGAAACTTCACTTTGGATAAATGAAGGAAATGGAAAGTTATCACGAAGCCCATTACCGCAGGAAGTCCAAGCCTCACCGATCTTTGCTATTCATGCCCTCCCTCACGATTCCGGCGCTTCAACTCTCATCTTTGGAGGAAATCAAAGTCGGATCAAACCCGAACTTGGAGGACAAATGGGAAGCTTTGGATGGCTTCTTTCTCCTAGCGGAAAAGACCAATGGAAAGCACTTCTTCCTGAACAAAGCGGGCTATTTGTCTCTGGTGAAATCAGGGGAATCCTATCAATAAAAATCGAAAACGAACCACATTTAGTCACGTTAAGAAACAATGAAAAACCAATTGCATTCAAAATTCAGTAAACTTCTGCTTATCTCCTTCGCCCTCCTTTCTATCATTTCATGCAAATCAGAATACGAGAAAATGGAATCGAGAGAATTGGCCTCAGGAAAAGTGGAGAATGAAATTTTCCTGGGTTTAGAGCTGGGGATGAGCAAAAAAGCTTTCTATGAGACTTGCTGGGATCTCAACAATAAAGGAATTCTGTCAAATGGACCATCGGAACTCTCTGTAGAATATGATGCACCAATGCCATCAGGAAATCCTGCCAAGATGCGATTTTATCCTAAATGGGAGGGTGAGAAAATCTACATGATGCCTGTAGAATTTACCTACGAAGGATGGGCTCCGTGGAATGCGGATTTGGATGCTAAAAACCTTAGGGAAGATGTCGTAAAGCTTTTCGAAGAATGGTATGGCCCCGGTTTTATTGAAGTAACCAGTGAGGATAAATCTCAAATCGTATATGTGAAAGTAGACGGAAATCGAAGAATTCGAATTTTCAAAAAACAACTTTCCATCGTTCGGGCTGAAATAGTGGATCTGAAAATTCAGAAGCTGAAAGAAGAAAATCCCTCATGAAGCATAAATTCCTTTCCCTTTTACTTCTAATAGCTGTCTTCGCTTGCAAAAAGCAGGAGGAAACAGCCCCTGCCCTTTTCGAGCAAATTGCTCCGAAAGACTCCGGGGTTGACTTTGTGAATGAACTTTCATTTAATGAGAAGTTCAACATTTTCACCTACCGGAATTATTACAATGGTGGTGGAGTTGCCTTGGGAGATGTAAACAATGATGGACTTTTGGACATCTATTTCACGGCCAATCTGGGCCCAAACAAGCTTTACCTGAATAAGGGAGATTTCAAGTTTGAGGATGCAACTGAAAAGTCCGGAACCGCCGGAACGAGAGCCTGGAGTACCGGTGCAGCAATGGCGGATGTGAACGGGGACGGGCTTTTGGATATTTACGTCTGCAATTCCGGGGATATCTCAGGTGACAATAAGCAAAATGAGCTTTTCATCAATCAGGGAGATGGCACTTTTAAAGAGCAAGCGGAAGCTTACGGATTAGCCGATCAGGGATTCTCAACTCATGCTGTATTTTTTGACTACGACAAAGACGGAGATCTCGATGTTTATTTGTTGAACAACAGCTACCAGGCAATCGGCAGCTTCAATAAAATGCAAAATGAGCGTCCGAAGCGCGATCCGGTTGGCGGAGACAAACTCTTCCGAAATGATGGAGAGAAGTTTACTGATGTAAGTGAGGAAGCCGGAATCTATGGCTCAATCATCGGTTTTGGACTCGGCATCACCATTGGCGATGTCAATCAGGATACTTGGCCGGACATCTTCATTTCCAACGATTTCTTTGAGCGAGACTATCTCTACATCAATAATCAGGACGGCACTTTCACCGAATCGCTGGAATCCTCGATGCGGTCTATTTCCGCAGCTTCTATGGGAGCGGATATCGCAGATATCAATGGAGACGGATTGCTGGATATTTTCGTGACGGATATGATACCGTATTCCCAAACTCGTTTAAAGCAAGTCACAACTTTCGAAAACTGGGATAAATACCAGTTCAACAAGACTCACGGCTACCATTATCAATTCTCGCGAAATATGCTCCATATCAATAATGGTGACGGGACATTCAGCGAAATGGGCCGATTGGCAAATTTGGAAGCCACAGACTGGAGTTGGGGCGCATTGATTTTTGACATGGACAACGATGGCAAACGTGACCTTTTCGTAGCTAACGGAATATATCAGGATATTACGGATCTGGACTATCTCAATTTTATCGACGATGAGGAGACCAAAATCAAAATCATCTCCCAGGAAGGCGTGGACTATAAAGCGCTCACGGACCCGATTCCAATCAATCCGATTGCAAATTTTGCTTTCAGAAATCTTGGTGATCTGAAGTTTGAAAATGCTGCAGAAGAATGGGGATTGGGTGAACCCATCCACTCAAACGGTGCTGCTTACGGCGACCTGAATAATGACGGAACTCTAGATCTCGTCGTGAATAACGTGAACAAACCTGCCCAAATCTTCAAGAACGCAGGAATCATAATCAATCCGGACAATCATTTCCTTCAAATCAACTTAATCGGAAAAGGAAAAAATACGGCAGCAATCGGAACACAGATTCAGGTGAAAGCCGGTGACGAAATCTTCTATCTCGAGCAAATGCCCAACCGCGGTTTCCAGTCTTCTGTGGATCCGAAACTAACAATTGGTTTGGGAAAGATTGTCTCAATTGACCTGATTCGGGTTCTTTGGCCTGACGGAACCTACACCGAACTTAAAAATCAAACCTCAAATCAGCTTCTTACTTTGAAGTGGGAAGAATCAGGATCATTGCCTGAGGGCCAATCTTTTTTCACAAAACCAGTAGGCTCATTCTTTCAGAAAGACATTTCCACACAATTGGATTTCACCCATGTGGAAAATCCCGCGGTAGATTTTGACCGCGATCGATTGACTTATCATATGTTTTCCACAGAAGGTCCTGCATTTGCAAAAGCAGATCTGAACGGAGACGGATTGGAAGATTTGTTTTTTGGCGGAGCCAAAGGGTTCGCAGGAAAAATCTATTTCCAGGAACGAAATGGCAATTTCCGGGATTCTAAGCAGGAAGTTTTCAAAACGGATGAACTCTCAGAAGATACTGATGCAGTCTTCTTCGATGCAAACGCGGATGGATTCCACGATTTGCTGGTTTGCTCCGGAGGGAATGAATCCGGATTTGGTTCACCGGATCTTACCGATCGGCTTTACCTCAACGATGGCAAAGGCAATTTTACAAAATCGAATCAACCAGGATTTGCAGCAAATATCGGAAGCAGCTCCGTCGTTCAGGTTATTGATCTCAATGACGATGGTGCACCTGATTTATTTATCGGAGGCAGATTGGTTCCGTTCGTTTATGGAGCTCCGGCAAGCAGCAGCATTTGGATCAACGACGGAAAAGGGAATTTCTCAGATCAAACTGCAGCTTTGGCACCAAGTCTAAAAGAAATCGGGATGATCACCGATGGAAAAGTAGTTGACTATGATGGCGATGGAAGGCAGGATTTGGTCCTTGTCGGTGAGTGGATTGCACCGATTTTTTTGAAAAATATCGGTGGAAAACTCGAGAAAACCGAAATGCCCGAACAGGCAAATTTGAAGGGCTGGTACAGAACTATTGAAATCGGCGATTTTGACGGAAATGGCTTGCCTGATCTGGTTCTAGGAAATCACGGATTGAATACGAGATTCAAAGCATCACTGGTGAATCCTGTGAAAATGTACCTGAATGATTTTGACCAAAATGGATCGATAGAGCATATTTTCACTCGACAGGAAGGAAATGTTCAGATTCCATACACACTTAAGCACGAACTTGAAAGACAGATTCCGACGATCAAGAAAAAATACATTCGGTACAGTGACTACAATGATCAGTCTCTCGAGGAAATTTTCCCGGCCGACGTGATAGCCAAATCCATCATCCAAGAGGTCAACCAATTCCAATCCGGAGTGCTCCTGAATCAGGGAAATGGAAAATTTGATTGGAAACCGCTCCCTACGATGGCACAGAAATCCTGGATTTTCGCGATTCAGATTCTGGATCTTAACGGAGACGGGATTCAGGACTTGATGCTTGGAGGCAACCTGGCTCAATCCAAACCGGAAACCGGAAAATATGATGCAAGCTTTGGGGAAATCATGCTTGGCAAAGGCGATGGGACTTTCACTTTTTGGCAAAATGCTCAGCATGGACTGAGATTGGACGGAGATGTCCGTGCGTTTACTTTGCTTGATCAGGGTAAGATTCTGGTTGTGAAAAACAGCGCTGCTGCTGAGATTTGGAAGTATTCAGACAAGAAATGAGAATAAAGTCAGGTGCATTTCTTTTCATTTTGGCTTCGCTTTTCTCCTGTGGAAAGAAGGTAGAACCTACCCTATTCGAGTTACTCCCTGCGGAAAAAACAGGAATCAGCTTTGAAAACAAACTGACTTCCACAGTTGAACTCAATATTCTCGAATACCTCTATTTCTATAATGGCGGCGGTGTCGCTGCGGGGGATGTCAACAATGATGGCTTGGTGGATTTGTATTTCACCGGAAATCAGGTCCCCAATAAACTCTACCTCAACAAAGGGAATTTAAAGTTTGAGGACATCACCGAATCTGCCGGAGTGGATGGCGGCGGAGGCTGGTCGACAGGCGTTACGATGGCAGATGTGAACGGCGACGGGTTGCTAGATATCTATGTTTCCCAGGTCGGAGATTACAAAACCTTAAAAGGCAAAAACAAACTTTACATCAATCAGGGAGATCAGAAATTTATCGACTTGGCGGATGAATATGGAGTCGGTTTTGTTGGATTCAGCACGCATGCAGCTTTTTTTGACTACGATCGGGATGGCGACTTGGACCTATATTTATTAAATCATTCCATCAAGTCTCCGGAGGTTTTTGCAAAAGCTGAAAACAGGACCCAATCAGATCCGGGCGGGGATAAACTTTTCAAAAACCTTGCCCGTGAAGGTGAAAGAGGATTTCTCGACGTGACCGAAGAAGCCGGAATCTATTCCAGCGTACTTGGCTTTGGATTGGGAGTTGGAATTGAAGATTTGAATGGTGATGGCTGGCTGGATATCTACGTGTCAAATGATTTTACCGAAAACGATTACCTCTATCTGAATCAGCAAGACGGTACTTTCAAAGAATCTCTGAAAGCTTTGATCTCCAATACGAGTCGATACAGCATGGGAAATGATGTTGCGGATCTGAATGGAGACGGTTTGCCTGAGATTTTCACAACTGACATGCTCCCGGAAGATCCCGAAATCTGGATGAAATCTGTGGGCGAGGACAAGACAGAAGTCTATCAGATCAAGAAGCAATTTGGTTACGGAGATCAATATGTCCGCAATCATTTACAGCTAAATCGCGGAAAAGAAGGATTCAGCGATGTTGCACTTTTCTCCGGGGTTTTCGCATCCGATTGGAGTTGGTCACCGCTGATTTTCGATATGGACAATGACGGACTGACCGATATCCACATTACAAATGGAATCGTGAAGCGACCAAATGATCTGGATTTTATCCAATACAGCCAGGAAGCCGATCCCAATCTCTCCATGGATGAGTTGCGAAAACGGCAAATCGATATGCTTCCTTCGGTCAAACTCCCCAATCATGCGTATCGAAATGAGGGTGATTTAAGGTTCACCAACCAAGCACAAAGCTGGGGATTGGACCAGGCGAGTTACTCCAATGGCTCAACTTACGCCGATCTGGATAACGACGGAGATCTGGATCTGATCGTCAACAACCTCGATCAACCTTCTTTTGTCTATAAGAATCATTCCGAAAAGTCAGGCAATTCATTTCTTCGCGCCAATCTGGAAGGAAAAGCCCTAAACCCTTTTGGTCTTGGATCCAAAGTGATCCTTTTTTCGGGAGAAAAATCATGGTCTCAGCGCCTCAGTACAAGCCGGGGATTTCAATCCGGAACTTCCACCACCTTAGTTTTTGGATTGGGAAAAACCAGTCAAATCGACTCCGTTTTGGTGAATTGGGCAGATGGCGAATCCGAAGTATTCTCTGGAATTCAAGTCAATCAATCTGTTATTTTCAAACAGGGAGCCGGAAATCCCTTTTTATCTCCACCAACAACTTCTGAAGATTCAATCGCTTTCCCTCAAATTGACTGGGTTCATATCGAGAAAGATGAACTCGATGAGACCAAACGGGAATACCTGATTCCTCGAAGCTTTTCCCAAATGGGACCGGCACTCGCAGTCGGCGATGTAAATGCAGACGGATTGGACGATGTCTATCTGGGCGGAGCCAAAGATCAGGCGGGAGCTCTTTTCGTGCAAAATCCTGATGGAAGTTTCAACGAAATTGCAAACCCGATTTTCCAGCAACTTGCAAAAGCTGAAGATGTGGTTGCTGAGTTTGCAGATTTCAACGGGGACGGGAAACTGGATTTATACGTTGGCAGTGGCGGAAATGAGTATGAATCGGGAAACCTCTTTCTCTTCGATCGAATCTACTTCGGGGATGGTAAAGGCGGATTCCAGTTCATTCCGATGGCATTACCTCCAATCGGAGAAAATACTTCGACTCTCGCTATTCACGACATCGATGGAGACGGTGATTTGGACATTTTTGCGGGAGCCTCTTTAGTTCCTGGAGATTATGGAGCAAGTCCAAAAAGCACCTTGCTCATCAATCAGGGAAATGGTCAGTTCAAAGACGGAACAGATTCCTGGTTTGGGCAAAAAACTAAACTGGGCATGATCAATTCCGCGGTTTGGGAAGATCTGGACGGTGATCAAAAAGCCGAATTAATTCTAACCGGAGATTGGCAACCAATTCGGGTTTATGAGCTTTTGCAGGAAAATAGACTAGTAGAAAAAACTATCCCGGGCTTAGAAAACTCCGCCGGATGGATTCAGACTTTACTGATTGAAGATGTAAATGGAGACGGCAGAAAGGACATCGTTGCCGGAAATCTCGGTTTGAACTCAAAGCTGAAAGCCTCTCCTGAAAAACCTGTCTCGCTTTACCATCATGACTTCGATGGAAATGGACAGGCTGACCCGCTTATTTTCCATTACATGGGCGAGAAGCTCGTGCCACTAGCAACACGGGATGATCTGATCAAGCAGATACCGGCAGTCAAACGAAAGCATACCTCCTATCAGGAATACGCATCAATTTCTTCTCCAGAAGATTTATTTCCGAAGGAAATCCTGGATCAGGCAAATAAGAAATCGATCTCAGAGTTCCGATCTGGAGCATACTTGCAACAAGAAGATGGAAGTTTCGCCTTTACTCCTTTTCCATCCACTGCCCAACTCAGTCCTGTTTTGAGCATGAACTGGGACGAAGCTTCCAAATCAATCTGGCTGGGAGGAAACTTCTCCGGCTTCCGGGTTGACTTGGGAAAAAGCACTGCTTCGGCATTCTCTGCCTGGAAATGGGAAAATGAGAGCTTTGGAAAAGTTTCTGTCTCGACCAAAATTCCTGCCCAATCAGAGGTTCGAAATCTCCGATCCATTTCGGTTTCCGGGAAAAGCTGGCGCATTGTCATCACCAACAACGGAAAGGTTTATTGGATTTCAACCCCATAAAAACTTGATAAATATCATTTGTTGGGGTGTTAATTTCCGATAGCTTTGGAACCCAAAGACATAGAAATCTGGTTTGGCAAATTACAGTCAGCCAAGCATTTTCCAAATTATTCTACTGAATACTAACCTCCTATATGCGTAACCTCAACTTACTTATGCTCTCAGGATTGGTTCTCTTTGCGATTTCCTGCAAGGAACCAATTGACTACACCAATGCGATTACAGATGGAGCCTATCTCGACCAAGCCCAGACGAGAATCACGCAGGTCATCATTCATGATATTTTTTCGCCGCCGGTAGCAGCCCGGATCTATTCTTATTCTTCTTTGGCAGCCTATGAGGTCGCTGCCGCTACCGACCCAACCAACTACGCTTCCTTGATGGGTCAGTTGAATGGGTCTGAGAAATTGACTTTGGCAGTTCCCCAAAATATCTATCCGCCTTTGGCTTCGCTTGCGGCTTATTATCACGTGGGAACAGCCCTGATTTTCTCTGAGGAAATGATGAACGAGCATAGAGATGCAGCTTTTGTGAAGCTGAAAGAAAAAGGAATTCCCGATGATGTATTTGAAGCTTCGGTGAAATTCGGTCAGGAAGTAGGAGAAGCTGTGAAAGCCTATTCCAAACTGGACAATTACCATCAGTCCCGATCTTTCCCCAAATACACGGTCACAAGTAATGAGGAAGGAACCTGGCAGCCAACTCCACCGGCTTACATGGAAGGAATAGAACCAAGCTGGAATAAGATCCGAACTTTTGTATTGGACTCAGCGTCGCAATTCAAGCCACTTCCGCCGCCGCCATTTTCCACAGAGCCTGGAAGTGAGTTTTATAAACTTGCCAAAGAAGTCTATGACGTGAAGCAAGCAATGACTGAAGCTCAACGGGATGTCGCTATGTTTTGGGATTGCAATCCTTACAAAGTGAATGTAAAAGGCCATGTGATGTTTGCTGAGAAAAAAATCACGCCTGGTGGACATTGGATGAGTATTTCCACAATCGCTTCGAAAGCTGCTAAGAAAGACTGGAAAGGAACTTCGGAGGCAATGGCTCTTACAGCAATTTCCTTGAATGAAGCCTTTATTTCCTGCTGGGATGAAAAGTATAGAAGCAGACTGATCCGACCTGAGACCTATATCAATCAGCATATTGATGAGGAGTGGGTTCCTCTTTTGCAGACTCCGCCTTTCCCTGAACATACGAGTGGACATAGCGTCGCTTCCACTGCAGCGGCTTATACATTGGCTCAGATTTTCGGAAATGAGTTCCATTTGGTTGACAGCTCGGAAGTAGCTTATGGGCTTCCGGCGAGAGAGTTTGATTCATTTTCCCAGGCAGCGGAGGAAGCTGCAATCAGTAGATTCTACGGAGGCATTCACTACATGCCTGCGATCACTGAAGGGTCCAAGCAAGGAAAGCAAGTAGGAGAAATGATTTGGCAAAAAATCTCAACAAAGCCGGCGAAACTAGCGGCAATAAATTAAACCGAAAAAGCCCTGAGATCGGGGCTTTTTTGTTTCTTACTTTATTGAAGAAAAAAATCTTACCCAATAAAATGATTTAGAGCATGTAAACCCGAAAATCAACACCTGGTTTTATACCATAATCCAATCGAAATGCTTTGAAATTTTACATTGGATATGATCCTAAACATAACTCCCTCAATTCCCTAAATGGTCTAGATAACCCTTTTTAAAGAGGATCTAGGGAATTTGAACATTACGAGTAAAACAATCTCTAATCAACTTTCAGCTCAAATTCCAGCACAAACACCAAGGCCTCGGGATTGGCCAAAATAGCTTTTTCCAAATCTGAACCAGCGAATGAAGGATCTTCTCGATTCAATTGATCGGTACTGACTAAAGACGTAAATCGGGATCCATTCACTCCGATTACCTTGGGGAATGGCTGATAGTCAAGACTCAAATCATTTTTCAGATTTTCAATCCGAAAGGTGCCACCCTTTCCTTCTGAAGACAAAGCCAGCCGAGGCGTATTTTGGATAAAAAACAAAAAAATAAACTGGTCGGGAGTAGTTTCAAGGATTGTAAAAAGTGATGGCTGATTGACCAAACTCTCCTGGTACTGCTTGAAGCCATCTTGATCCTGGACAAAATTGGTGTTAATAGGTTTTTTCACCAGCTCTCCATCATATTCCATATCGCTGAATGGCTCAACTACCCCATTATCCACACGGATAATCTCCGGATTGAAGGAAGAATTAAACAGCACTTTAATCTCATTCCCATCTACCAGTTTGTGGAAGGGGTTTGGAGGACTCAATAAAAACTCAATGGAATTGGGCAAATGCGAGGAAATCAATTTGCCAGTTTCGTCCAAAAAAGTTAAGGCATTCTCTTGGCCGCCTCCCGTAAGCCCAACAAAACCCGTTTTTGTCTTGGCAAAGCGTCGAAAGGGAACTTCCAATTTGATGGGTTCGAGTTGTTGAAAAATACCGGATGAATACGATAAAGGAACGATTTTTCGACCGATCCCATCCAGGACATAGAGGATGTCCCCATCCAACCAAAAGTCATTTACGGCACGAACTTCTTGCGGGCCTTCACCTTTCTTAAGCGGAATTTCGAGTGCCTGTCCCGATTCATTTTCGAAAACATACACAGACTGTGTGATGGTAAAATCTCCAATTACCATCAACTTATCTGAGAAATCGATCCGATCCGCTTCAAATGGAACTAATCTAGGATCTCCGGTTAATGGCCTAAAATGAACATCTCTTACCAGAGAACTTAGGGTTCGGTGTTCAGATGATTCGGGAGGGATCACTATTTTTAAATCATTTTTACTAGGTGTATTACAAGAAAATAAAATGATCGAAATTAAAGAATTATAAAAACAAAAGTATTTTGACATATAAATAAATTTTAGTGAGACAAAAATTCCCCCTAAATAAATTCTAGGGGGGCTAAAATTATGGACAGGTGGTAGACTGACCACAAATACAGCTTATACCATTTCCGTTTTGATGGCATATTGTCCGAGTATCAGCGTTCCACCAATTACAACGAACGGTTTCGGTTTTGCATTCGAATCCACCACTTCCACCACCTCCGACTTCTTGTGCTTTAACTTCCGTGCTACAAAAAGTAAATGACCCAAAAAAAGCCAGTCCAAAGAGTAATTTTTTCATAATTTTTAAAGAGTTAGTAAAATATTAAAAAGATTTTGGCCAAAAACAGATATCCGACCAGATACCCGATACCAATATGATTACAATTATTAAGGTGCGCAAACTTTAGGTATTAATTTTTTTAATATATAGTTTTTAAATAATCGATATAGTTTTCAATAAAATCAGGTCATACCTAATAGCCTGATTTTCATTTACAAAAGGTATAGTTTCATGTCCAAAAACCAATTCTCTACTCCTTCCGGGAGTAAATATCTTACAGAATAGGCTACCTGAATTGATTTGCTAATAAAAGACACAGAGATTTCAAAGAAACAGGCAAGAGTCGCAAATCCCACTTTCGCCATTTCAGGGAAATGACCTGCCAAAAAATCTCAACAAAGCCGGCGAAACTGGCTGCAATGAATTAACTGAAAAAGCCCTGATCACTCGGGGCTTTTTCGGTTAATAATCAAATACAGCTATTCCCGGTTCTCTGTCTTCTGTGATGGCATATATTTTCTTTTCTTTTTCGTCCACTGCAATTGACCGGATAGAAACGTTAGTCTTAAAATGAGCAATTGGATTTCCTTCTAAATCAAATTGGAAAATATCGCGTGAAGTTTCCTTTGATTCCACTAACTGCTGTCTGGTTTTGCCAATGAAAACAAGAAAAATATAGTTTTCGGTGATATAAGAATTGTTATACCCATAAACAGAATTTTCATCAGCAATTGCCACATTGACATTTCCATCAGCTTGAATTGTATAGTTAAATTCCTCGTTAATTGGACCTTTAAGAACTTTTACGGTTTGGTCATTCAAATCGAATATTTCAAATTCATCAAATTTAACTTTTGCCAAAACCAACTTCAATTTCTCTCTGTTTATTGACTTTGAACCTTGATTCAGGGCACTTAAAACAAATTTACTTTCATCAGAAATCTTTGCAGTGGTAGACCAAGGTCCAACTTTTGAGATTTGTTTTCCCAAAGAATCAAAAACGATAAACTTGTTCTCTGAAAAATTCATGTAAGAAATAATTTCATTTCGCTTAACCCAATTCATAGACATACCTTGAATCCAATCTCCACTTTGGCGAATTTTTGAAACAACAGATTTTGAAGAGTCTGACAAATCAAATTCATTAAACGATTTGCCTGTATTTGAATAGGCCCAAATTGTGTTTTCATTGAATCCCATATCAAATTCCCAAACGTTCATTATTTCATCAGGCCCTTCTCCGGGGTTTCCTTTACCGACTAAATATTCCATAGTCTTTTGATCGATTATATGAATAAGATTTTCACCACTGATAGAGGCTAAAACCACTTTCCCATTTTTAATAGTTAAAATATGAGGAGTCAAAATCTCTGGATAGGAATATTTTTTTGACTCGATGTTTTTAGAAACTGGAAAGGATGATAAAGTGAAATACTCCACACTATCTTCAGAAATATTTTTTTGAGAACAGGAAAAAAGCCCAACCAATGCTAGAAATAAAATTATTTTCATGTTTTTAGTTTTAAAAGAACCCCAGAATAAACTGGGGTTCGATGATTGTTTAGGAGCAAGTTGAGGTATTAATTTTTGTAGTACCATTATATGGAGTGCCATACTTATCCACACATGTCTCAATCAAATGAGTTTGGCAACAAACCCATTGAGATTGATCTTCGCCACCAATTGTTTGGGCTTCGACATTTGAGCTTGTAAAAACGGTCGACCCAAAAAAAGCCAACCCAAAGAGTAATTTTTTCATGATAAAATAATTAATGATTGATTAAAAAAATCCCGGCCGGACTTAAGGACTTACCTAAGAGCTCAGTGTAATATATTCTTTTTTTTAAGCACAAGCTTTAGGTGAAAAAAAATTAAAAATTTAATTGAAAATGCTTTTCCCTCTCCTGTTCCCGGATTTTCTTACGAAAAAAAGACAACTCCTTTTAATACAGCTTCTTATTTCGAATATAATCCTCCACTCCTTCCGGGAGCAGGTATTTTACAGAATAGCCTTCCTGAATGGATTTGCGAATAAAAGTTGCTGAAATGTCCAGCAGCGGAGCCTCGATGACTTTAATATTCGGGTGATCAAAAGTCTGGGGTTCACCCGGTCTTGGATAGACGAAAATCTCATACTGATCAAGAATAGCCTGGTAATTCTTCCATTTGGTCAATTGGCCAAGATTATCACTTCCCAGAAAAAGGCAAAACTGATGTTGAGGATATTGATCTGCCAAATACGTGAGCGTATCGATGGTATAGCTTGGCTTGGGCATGCGAAACTCAACATCGGAAGCTCTGAAATGATAATGATCCGTAATCGCCAGCTCGACCATTTTCAGCCGATCAAACTCATGAATCAGGGATTGGCGCTTTTTGAGAGGATTTTGCGGACTTACCACAAACCAAACTTCATCCAGATCGGTACGATCATACAGGATATTGGCAATGATCAGATGACCGATATGAATGGGATTGAAGCTGCCGAAATAAAGCCCGATTTTCACGGAATTAACTCGCTAAGAATTTTCTGACCAAGTCCTCCGCTTCGGCAGAAGAGACTGCAAAATCGTCGTTCAGGATAGAGACGTCAAACTGTGGCTCAAACTTGGCTTCAAACTGAGCCTTGAATATTCTTCTCGAAAGTGATTCTTCTGACTCCGTTCCCCGATCATTCAATCGGGATGCGAGCACTTCCAAACTCGGCACTTTCACAAAAATCGCCAGCGCCTGATCTCCAAAGTATTTCTTCAGAGCCAATCCACCTTTCACATCGACATCAAAAATGACTGCTTTGCCACCGTCCCAGATGCGTTGGATTTCTTCTTTGAGCGTTCCGTAGAAGTTGCCTTCATAGACTTCCTCCCATTCAATGAATGCATCCACGTCGATTTTTCTTTTGAATTCGTCCTGACTTAAAAAGTAATAATCCTTTCCGTTTACTTCGTGGCGGCCTCTTTTGTCCCGGGTACAGGCAGAGATGGAGAAACCAAGATTGGGAACATTTTTGATCAGGTGTCTAACCAGTGAGGTTTTTCCTGATCCTGAAGGGGCAGAAAAAATGATTGCTTTGCCTTGCTTCATAGCTTATTTGATGTCTTGAATCTTCTTTCGGATAGAATCCGACAATTCAGACGGTACTGCTTGTTTGGTACATTTGGTTTTTAGGACTTCACGGATGGCTTGCTCCAGGTGGTAATGCTCAAAACAAGGCTGACACTTGGCCAACTTATCATCCATCAAGGCTTTTCCACCCTCAGTCATGTCCCCGTCAAGGATACTTTCTAAAAGCTCAAAGCACTTGGTAACATCGCTGCACTGCAATTTTCTCTCTCCGGATGATTGTGAGTTCATTTCCATGGGTAATTCTTCTTTAAAATTCTGCCTCTTCTTCTTCACCTTCCGTATTGTAGCCCATATTCTGAGCGTATCCTCTCAACTTATCTTTCAAAAGATTTCTTGCTCTGTGAAGTCTCGATCGCACTGTTCCGATAGGTATATCAAGAATCTTGGCCATCTCCTCATAAGTAAATCCTTCCAGGTCGCAAAGAATAATCACCGTTCGGAAGTCCACTGCAAGACTGTTCAGAGCATTTGAGATCTCATCTCCAAGCATGTCTTTGACAGACTCAGCACGGAGGTCGGTGGTACTCTGGTAGTCAACATCATCAGAGTTGTAATAAGTTTCCACCTCTTGATAATCAACTTTTGTCGGCTGCTTGCTCTTCTTTCGATACTCGTTGATGAAGCTGTTTTTCAGGATTCGGAACAGCCAAGCCTTGGCATTGGTGCCCTGCTCGAAAGAATTGATGAACCGGTAAGCTTTGAGATAAGTATCCTGCACGAGATCCTTGGCATCATCCTCATCAAAGGTGAGCCTGTAGGCAAAATTATACATGGAATCTATGTGCGGCATAAACTCCCCATCAAAGATGGTGTTTTTCTCTTCCTGAGAATATTTCCGTCGCTGTACTTCAGACATAAGCTTCAAAAGTAACGATTGGCTTAAATTATACCTAAGCATTGGCCATAATTCGGTTGATTTCCTTTATTTTGTATTCGATTGTTGTTCGGGACCCCGCACACTGACTCCCCTTCAGCCTTATTGGTGAATATGTTTTTCTTCAGACTGCTGTCTTACCTACCTCTTTCGATCTTATACCTGTTTTCAGATCTGTTGTATTTGGTTGCCAGGTTTGTGATTGGCTATCGCAAGAAAGTAATCGAGGAAAATTTGAGATTTGCTTTCCCTGAGAAATCGGATGCAGAACGAAAAAAGATCAGAAACCAATTCTATAGGAATTTCACAGATTCTTTTGCCGAGACAATCAAGATGTTGACCATTTCCGAAGCTGAGATGAGAAGACGTTTTCATTTGGTAAAACAGAATTTGCCTGACGATGCAGTAAAAGCAGGAACCAGCGCTATCATGACGGCAGGGCATCTTTTCAATTGGGAAATGGCCATTGTCGCAATCGCTCTGAATTCAGAAGTTGTAGCTGAAACCGTTTATTTAAAAGTGAATAATCCGTTTTTCAACAGATTGATTTTGAAAATCAGAACGCATTTTGGAGGGGTGATGACAGAAAAAAGGGATTTTAGAAAAAGTATGATTACGATGAGAAACTCGCCAAGGATTGTTCAACTTGCCTCCGATCAAAGACCTTCAAGTTCGGAAAACCGATACCAACGGGAATTTATGAATCGGCCAGCAGTGTTTTTTGAAGGTGCGGAGTTTTTGGCAAAAAAGATGAAGCTTCCCGTGTTTTTCGGAAAAATCATCAAGAAGAAGCGGGGGCATTATACGCTTGAGCTTTGCACTTTGGCATCTCCTCCTTACGATGCTGCCCAGCCTCATAGCATTACGGAGGCTTTCTGTGAAAAACTGGAAGAAAATATCCGGATACAGCCGGATTTATATTTGTGGAGTCATAAGCGATGGAAAATTTCCTGAACTTAAATGATGATTTGTAGAGTTGAAAAATAAATGGATTACCTCAAAAGCTTAAACCCACAGCAGCTCGAAGCTGTAGAACATACGGATGGACCTGTGATGATTATTGCAGGTGCAGGCTCGGGCAAAACCCGGGTTCTTACTTTTCGTATAGCCCACCTCATCCATGCCAAAGGGGTCGACGCGTTCAACATTCTCTCTCTGACTTTTACCAATAAGGCGGCTGCAGAGATGAAGCATCGAATCGAATCTCTTGCAGGACTTGATGCCAGAAATACGTGGATGGGGACTTTTCACTCCGTCTTTGCTAAAATCCTAAGAGTTGAAGCACAGAAAATCGGCTACCCTTCCAACTTCACCATTTACGATTCCGACGATTCCAAATCACTCATTCGGACCCTTGTCAAAGAACTCCGGCTCGATGACAAAGTCTACAAACCAAGCGTGGTACTTTCTCGGATTTCCGGAGCAAAAAACCGCTTGATTTCCTGGCAGACTTATCAAAGTGACCCTTTTGTGAAAGCGGATGACGAGGCTGCAATGAAGCCAAGACTTGGTGAAATCTATCAACGCTATCAGGATCGCCTTTTCAAAGCCGGGGCGATGGATTTTGACGATTTGCTCTTCAATACCAATGTGCTTTTCAGAGATCACCTGGAAGTGCTCAACAAATACCAGCAGCGATTCAAGTACGTGATGGTGGACGAGTTTCAGGACACGAACCTTTCGCAGTACCTGATTACCAAAAAACTCGCCGCCGTCCACCAAAATATTTGTGTGGTAGGTGACGATGCACAAAGCATCTACGCTTTCCGGGGAGCGGATATTCAGAATATTCTGAACTTTGAAAAAGATTACCCGGATCTGTTCGTGGTGAAGTTGGAGCAAAACTACCGCTCCACCAAAACCATCGTGGAAGCTGCAAACTCGATCATTGACAAGAATAAAGCCCAGCTGAAAAAACTCGTTTGGACCTCCAATCCGGAAGGCGATCTGATCGAATTGATCAAGGCTACTTCTGATAATGAAGAAGGAAGGATCGTGGCTACCACGATTTTCGAGGAGAAGAACAACAAGAAACTCAACAACAGCGATTTTGCCATCCTATATCGGACCAACTCTCAGTCGAGATCGATGGAAGAAGCACTTCGCAAGCTGAACCTCACCTATAAGATTGTCGGAGGACTTTCTTTCTACCAGCGAAAGGAAATCAAAGACATCATGGCCTACATGAGATTCACTGTGAATCCTTCTGATGAAGAGGCTTTCAAGCGAATCATCAATTATCCAAAGCGCGGAATTGGTGATACTTCAGTGGAAAAAATCCTGGTCTCAGCCTACGAACACGACATTCCGCTTTGGGATGTAGTTCAGAACGCACATAGCTTTTTGGGTGGAAAGGCCGGAAATTCAGTGTTGGATTTTTCAACAACGATCAAATCATTCCAGATCGAGGTGGAAAGAAAAGACGCTTTCGAAGCAGCAAGCAGCATTGCCAAACAAAGCGGTCTTTTGCGCGAACTCTATGAAGACAAGACCATCGAAGGCCTCAACCGGTACGAAAACGTACAGGAACTCCTGAACGCTATCAAGGAATACGTTGATAACCCGGAAAACCCGGAGAAAAATCTGGGAGCTTTTCTTCAGGAAATCGCACTACTTTCTGACAATGACCAGGATAAAGATAAATCTGACGCGATCACGCTGATGACCATTCACTCATCCAAAGGTCTGGAGTTTAAGCAGGTTTTTGTCGTGGGGATGGAAGAGGATTTATTTCCTTCTCAGATGATGATGCAAAGCCGAGAAGATCTCGAGGAAGAGCGCCGTCTATTCTATGTGGCCACTACCCGAGCCATGGACAAGTTGTATCTGACCTATGCGCTGACTCGCTATCGATACGGGCGATTGCTGAATTGCGAGCCGAGTAGATTCCTCGAGGAAGTGGATCCGGCCTGTATCAAAGTGAATAAACGAATGACTTCCCGGGAAATGCCCGGTGCTTTCAGAAGCGAAGGCTTGCCTGGTAGTTCGGGATTTATCGGAATCAAAAAGCAGCCTGAGACACGGACTGCTACGACGATGAAACTCCATGATCCGGGACCGGATTTCAAACCCTCAAATACCAATAACCTGAAGACGGAGCAGCTTGTAGAGCATCCAAAATTCGGTTTTGGAAAAGTTCAAAAAATTGAAACAGAAGGACTTAACAAAAAAGCTACCATTCAATTTGAGCATTTTGGGGAGAAAACATTATTACTTAGCTTTGCAAAGCTCAGAATTATAGACTAATCACCCGCCGCCTGCCTTTTGGTAATTTTTTTATTACCTTATACTGTGCAAAAATAGGAGGCAATATGGAGCACTTTGAACCTGACAAACAACGACTTATTTTGAAAGAATACGGCAAAAATATTCAACGCCTGGTGGATCATATCACGGCTATTGAAGACCGCGAAAAGCGCACCCAAAGCGCCTACACCGTCATCGAGATCATCAAACAACTGAATCCTAACATGAAGGCGGAGACAGATCAAAAGCTTTGGGATGACGTGTACATCATGTCTGATTTCAAGCTGGACATCGACGCTCCTTTCCCCATGCCTGAAAAAGAACTTTTGGGAAAAAGACCTCAGCCAATCGGCTATCCAAAAGGCGAAGTAAAATTCAAACACTACGGCAGAAATATCGAAAAGCTGATTGAGAAAGCGGTCGAAATCGAAAACGACGAAGAGCAGGAAGCTGCAATCATTTTCATCGGTCAATTAATGCGAAGCTTTCACTCTACCTGGAACAGGGAGAATTTTGACGATGGAATCATTCTCGACGATATCAAAACTCTCTCAAAAGGCAGACTTCATATCGATCTGGAAAAAGTTCGAGAAAACAGCCTTTTCGAGTCCAACACGAGAAGAGATTTCAAAATCCCTCATATCGAAGAAGAGCACGTCAAAAAAACTAACCGGAATAATCATATCAAACGTCGACCAGGTGGCGGCGGCGGCCATATCAACAAAAAACGAAGAAATTAATGGCATCATTTCGGGTCAATGGAGGAATTAAGCTAAAAGGCGAAATCATTCCTCAGGGAGCAAAAAACGAAGCCCTTCAAATCCTTTGCGCGGTATTACTTACTGCCGAAAAAGTCACCCTCAATAAGGTTCCTAACATCCGCGACGTCAATAAGCTCATCGAGTTACTTGGCGATATGGGTGTAAAAGTAAATCAGAATGGGCCTGAATCTTATACTTTTCAGGCAGATGATGTAAATCTTGACTACTTGGAGACAGAAGATTTCCTAAAAAAAGCTTCATCGCTCCGTGGTTCTGTCATGATTCTTGGTCCACTTTTGACAAGATTTGGAACGGGGAAACTTTCTAAACCGGGAGGAGATAAAATTGGCCGGAGAAGAATGGATACTCACTTTTTTGGTTTCCAAAAGTTGGGTGCCGAGTTCCGCTACGATGCCAAAAATGAGATTTTTCACATCGACGGCAAAAACCTGAAAGGAGCTTATATGCTTCTCGATGAGGCATCTGTAACCGGAACTGCCAATATCATCATGGCCGCCGTGATGGCTGAAGGTAAAACTACCATCTACAACGCAGCTTGTGAACCTTATCTCCAGCAGCTTTGTGACATGCTCAATCGCATGGGGGCAAAAATCACCGGTGTTGGCTCAAATTTGCTTTACATTGAAGGAGTTGAAAAACTAGACGGAACAGATCACACCATGCTTCCGGACATGATCGAGATCGGATCATTTATTGGCCTTGCAGCCATGACCCAATCCGAGATCACCATTAAGAATTGTCAGATTCACCGACTTGGAATTATTCCTGAGACCTTCCGCAGGATGGGGATCAAACTGGAATTCAGAGGAGACGACATTTTCATTCCAGCACAAAAGCACTACGAAATTGAGACTTTTATTGACGGTTCCATCCTTACTGTAGCAGATGCGATCTGGCCGGGATTTACGCCTGACTTGCTCAGCATCGTGTTAGTGACCGCTACTCAAGCAAAAGGAACTGTTCTTGTGCATCAGAAAATGTTCGAATCAAGACTCTTTTTCGTAGATAAATTGATTGATATGGGTGCTCAGATCATTCTTTGTGATCCGCACCGTGCGACTGTTATTGGTCTTGACCGAAAATATCCGCTTCGCGGGATAAAAATGACTTCTCCCGATATTCGTGCAGGAGTGTCTCTTTTGATTGCAGCTTTGTCTGCTACAGGCACTTCTGTCATCGATAATATTGAGCAAATCGACAGAGGCTACCAATACATCGATCAGCGATTGAACGCACTGGGCGCAGAAATCGAGAGAATTTCATAATTTCAAAGGGAGCTTTCGAAGCTCTCTTTTCTTTTCACCCAAAAACCCCCAATAAAAGCTATGGTTCAGGAAATCACGGTTCAGAGAACATTGCCGGAAAATCTTCGGCATGAAGATTTGTGGATGTTTAATCCTGCCCTGAAAGCCACTTTTTACACGCTATTTCCCATTAATCTGAAGGAGGCCGCAATTTTGCAGGACACTGTTTTTGTTCCCGGAGAAAGGAAATTTTACTCCTCATACACTCACGTGAACTCTCTCGGATTTCTTCCTTTGGCAAAACGAGTAGCTCATTGCGCGATGAAATCATGGAGAACAATTCATGATGGAATCTGGATCAAAGATGAATGGAGCGCTAATTATTTTCACTGGATGACCGATTGTCTTCCGCGGCTTTGGCTGGGCCTGCAGGAAGGCAAGTCAGATAAGGTCATCCTCATGGAATCCTTCAAAAATCTTCCCTATGTGACTCAAAGTTTGGATCTTCTGGAAATTCAGGCTGTTTACTTTAAGTCTGGCGAAAATTTATGGGTGAAAAATCTCGTTTTGACCGGCAGAACTTCAAATTTTGCCAATTTCAATTTACCGCTGACACATCTGACAAGAGAGAAACTGGCGGTAAAATCAGCCAGCGCAGCATTTCGAAAAATTTACGTTAGCCGAAATCTTGCCTCCAAACGAAAAGTACACAACGAATTGGAAGTGGAGCTTCTGGTAAGAAGAAAAGGATACGAGATCATTTTCATGGAAAAAATGTCTTTGAATGAACAACTTAACCTGATGTCGGAAACCAAAATCATGGTTTCCCTGCACGGTGCGGCTCTCACAAACATGCTTTTTATGCAGGGAGGTCAGACAGTCGTCGAACTTCGGAATCAAAACGACGACATCACCAATTGCTATTTTAATTTGGCCTCTGCATTGGGTATCAGGTATTTTTACACGCTGAACAAGGGGGATCATAAAGCCACCATTTTGACTGACTTTACAGTGGATTTAGTCGCTTTGGAAAAGGTTTTGGATGAGCTGAGTTAAGTTAGAAATACTACCAAAATACTTTTCGGGAAACATTTACCAAGTATCTTTTTTCCCGAAGCCTAAATCACAAGGAATATTTCCATTTCGTCTCCTGCGAAGCATTTTTCACGAAGTATATCCGGCTCAGCCTATCTCTTTTCCGATTTTTTGGTAACTTCTGAGCTCAAAGCTCAACCCAGTTTAACCCTATGACTAAGAAAAAACTCCGGAGCCAAGAATGGTACGGGCGTACCGGAAAAGACGGATTTATCTACAGATCCTGGATGAAAAACCAGGGATTTCCACACCACCTTTTTGAAGGAGATAAACCAGTAATCGGGATTTGCAATACCTGGTCTGAGCTCACTCCCTGCAACGCCCACTTCCGCGATCTGGCCGAAGCCCTGAAGCGAGGAATCTGGGAAGCAGGCGGTTTCCCACTGGAATTTCCGGTCATGTCTCTCGGCGAATGCTCGATCAAACCAACCGCTATGCTCTTCCGAAACCTTGCCAGCATGGACGTAGAGGAAAGCATCCGAGCCAATCCAATGGATGGTGTGGTGCTAATGTGCGGTTGTGATAAAACCACTCCTTCTCTAGTCATGGGTGCCGCCTCGGTGGATATACCCGCAATGGTGCTTTCCGGCGGACCGATGCTGGTGGGAAGATTTAAAGGAAAGAAAATCGGGACATCGGACATCTGGAGATTTGCAGAAGAGTATAAATTAGGAAAACTCAGTCAGGAAGAATTCATCGAAGCGGAATCTGCCATGTCCCGATCTGTCGGACATTGTGCACCAATGGGAACGGCCTCCACCATGGCGGGAATGGTCGAAGCGCTCGGATTGTCATTGCCGGATAATGCAACGATACCGGCTGCAGATTCCAGAAGGAAAGTTCTGGCACACATGACTGGGATTCGCATCGTGGAAATGGTCAAAGAAGATCTTAAAATGAGTCAGATTCTGACCCGTGAGGCCTTCGAAAATGCCATAATGGTCAATGCAGCTTTGGGGGGTTCGACCAATTTTATCCTCCACCTGACAGCGATTGCTAAGAGAATCGGAGTGCCTTTGGACCTGGAAGATTTTGATCACTTTTCTTCGAAAATCCCACTTATCGCCAATGTGCAGCCTTCCGGTGAAAACTGGGTGGAAGACCTTTTCTACGCAGGCGGACTTCCTGCTGTCATGAAGGAAATTCAAAAATTCCTGAATACCGATGCTATCACAGCCAACGGCAAAACCATTGGCCAAAATATCGAAAAAGCAGAATGCTACGATCGGAATCTGATCGGAACGGTAGAAAACCCAATCAAACCTGAGTCCGGAATTGCTGTACTAAAAGGCAATCTTTGCCCCAACGGAGCGGTTTTAAAACCATCCGCAGCCAGTCCGCACTTGCTCACTCATACAGGAAGAGCAGTGGTTTTTGAAAACATCGATGACTTCAAAGCCAGAATTGACAGCCCTGAGTTGGATATTGACGAAACCTGTGTGATGGTCATGAAGAATGTAGGCCCAAAAGGCTACCCGGGAATGCCCGAAGTTGGCAATATGGCTCTTCCGAAAAAATTGCTGGAAGCCGGAGTAAAAGACATGATCCGAATCTCAGATGGAAGAATGAGCGGAACAGGTTATGGAACAGTTGTCCTTCACGTCTCTCCTGAATCAGCTATTGGAGGACCTTTGGCTTTTGTACAAAGTGGAGATATGATTGCTCTTGATGTACCTGCCAGAAGTTTGAATCTGCTGATTTCTGACGAAGAAATGGAAGCCAGAAAAGCCGGTTTCAAGCCTCTCGTACTTCCTTATGAGCGAGGTTATGTGAATTTATTCCTAGACAAAGTAAATCAGGCGCACGAAGGTGTGGACTTTGACTTCCTTCAGGGAAGTTCCGGATCGGAAGTCAAGCGGGATTCTCATTAATTCATTTTCAAAAAACCTTCCGGCCTTAGAAACCTGAAGGTTTTTTCTTTTGGTTCGATCTCTACTTCGGGATTCCCACGAAGTAGAGATCGAATCCACCCATTCCTCCGATCCTGTTGGACGAGAAAACCATTAATCTATTATCAAACTCATCCATATCGGAAATGACAGGCCTGAATTCGTCTGCGGAAGTGTTAATTTCCTTTCCAAAATTCAAAGGCTCAGACCAGGAACCTCCCTCCATGCTTGAATAGTACAAATCATAACCTCCAAATCCTCCGGATCGATCTGATGCTAATACCAAGAGCCTTACATAAACAAAAGGAGCATGATCATTAAATTCTGTGCTGATCGGAAGCTTTTTTACTTCCTTCATTTGCCCATTTGCCAAAAAGTCCATCACCCCAATTCCAACAGGCAAGTCCACTTCAAAAAGGTCAAAATTCCCAGTATCGTCAGAAGTGAAAATCAACTTTTCAGGCTTGCCCTGCTCCTCAAAATCAGAAGTCTTCACATAGTCTGAACCATATAGCTGGGATGCATTTCATTGCCATTATTCCCCAAAAATTCCAAGCGGGAACTTCTCTGTTCTTGGGTTAATCTTCAAAAGATCATCAGACTGAACATAAATGGAAAATTTGCTATCACAGTCATTGGAATAGAGCATTATTCGCTCAGTATTGCTAACTGAAAAGCTATAAGGTCCTCTTTCATTACATTCAGAATTTATGGAATTGACCCAATCAAAAACCTTTCTTTCTCCATCTCCAAATTGAAGGTCGGCGACACTAATCAGGAAATCCCCTTTGTACCTGTCCCAGGAGACTGCGATAGATTTTGGAATCAAGTTGTATTTGAACAAATCCGGATAGTAAGAATCTGAAGAATAGATGAAAGTCATTGACCCGGTGGCGAAATCAATGTTCATGTTATAATCATTTCCAGAAGTGTTCAAATCTGAAAGCGGTGATACTTTTCCGGGGATTGATGCATCAGGATACATTTTCCAACAAGAAGTGAGTGAAGCAGTTGAAAGTATCAACAATCCTAAAATCAATCTTTATATAAAAATTTAAAATTTGATAATTTTTTAGTCAAGGTAAACTTGGAAGCTATTTAATGCAACATAATTGCTTATTCTTATTCCTTTAAATGCCAGTGGTTTAAAAAAAGTCTTTTAAATGCAAATAAACGTAATTCTAACTCTGCTTATAATTGGGATTTTTAGGTAAGTTTTGTAGCTTCTGGCGGTTTTTTTAACCAAACAATTGACCCAAATTATGAAAACTCAAAAAGTTGCCATCATCACCGGAGCCGGACAGGGAATCGGCCTGGAGATAGCCCGCAAACTCGTGGAGGAAGGAACCCATATCATCCTAAATGACCTGGAAAAAAGTCTGACCGAGGAGGCTGTGGCTTCTCTTAGTCGGATCGGAAAATCTTCGGTTTTGGGTTGCTCCGGAGATTCTTCCTCAGAGGAAGTTATTTTGGAATTGATTGATTTGGCACTAAGGAATTTTGGACGAATCGATCAATTAGTGGCCAACGCAGGAATTACACTTTTCGGGAGTTTTTTGGAATACAGCCGAAACGACTTCTTTGAGGTTACCCGCGTCAATCAGGCAGGGACTTTTTTCTTGACCCAGGCAGTTGCCCAAGTGATGAAAAATCAAAAATCGGGAGGTGCAATTCTATTGACTTCCTCAGTCACCGCTCACCAAAGCCATGCAAACCTTGCGGCCTATGCAATGAGCAAAGCAGCAATTGAAATGCTTGCAAAGAATCTGGTTTTAGAATTGGCCCCTTTGGGCATCCGAATCAATACGATCGCTCCCGGAGCCACTCTCACCGAGCGAACGGCATCTGATCCGGACTATGCAAAAACGTGGGCAAAACTCACTCCGCTTGGAAAACCTGCGGCTGTAAATCAGATCGCAGATGCGGCCATTTTCTTGCTCTCAGACGCTGCAAGTCATATCACTGGTCAAACACTGATCGTAGACGGAGGCTGGACCAGCATTAGCCCATCACCGTATGCTTGAAAATCATGAAATCGTTTTTTCAAATGTGAAATTTTACCATCAGGCTGCTGCACCTTGGGAGCTTCATGGAGAAGGAATCATTTTGGTTTATAAGTTTCCTAAAGAATGGGTCGAAAATCACGGCCAACTTCCCAATTACCTCAAGGGGAAATTTAAAGGAGGACTGGGCTATGTGATGCTGGTGAATTATGAAAAATCACCAGTTGGACCTTACCGTGAGCTCTTGATTATTCCCGGAAAGTTCAGGAAATCCCGAAAACAAGCCATCACCAAGATCTACGTCGACTCGGAAGCGAGTACCCAAAACGGCCGGGCTAATTGGGGCATTCCAAAGGTAACTTTACCTTTTGTCTGGGAGAAAATTGGCGAGGAAGACCTGATTCGGATTAAAGACGGAAACAAAACTGTTTTTTCCTGTGATGTCAAAACCTGGGGAATTCCATTTCCAACTTCAACTTCCTTTCTGCCAATTGACCTGGAGCAAACCTGGAATAAGATTCATTTTCTCACCCGACCCACCGGAAGCGGAAGAGCTAAACTCGCCAAAATAAAAAATCTGGTAGTTGATCCTGACTACTTCCCTGATATCAGTAAGTTGAAGCCTCTTTTTGCGGTAAAAATCAAGCCATTTCATATCACTTTCCCCGAGCCCTCGTATGGGGACAAATAAATTTCAGGATTCATTTATTATCCTTACAGGTGCGGGTTCGGGGATCGGCAAAGAGATTCTGCGTTTACTTTATCCCTCCACCCAAAAGATTCTGGCTGTTGATTTCAATCAGGAATTGCTGGATAAGTTGAAGCAGGATTTCCCCTCAATCTTTACTTTGAAAGCTGATCTCAGTTTAAAAGAGGGAAATCAATTGATTTTAGACTGGGTAAAATCCAATTGGCAAAGAGTGGATTTTTGCTTCGCAAATGCCGGAAAAGCGGAGTATGGACAAGCTCAGGATCAAAACTGGAAAAATGCAGAACAGCTTTTTCAGCTCAACGTCCACAGTCCAATTCAACTTGGTTTGGCATTGAAAGAGCTTTTACCAAACTCCCAGTTTCGATTGACTATTACAGCATCAGCTATGTCTTTTTGGACAATCCCCGGCTACAGCTTATATGCTGCCACCAAAGCAGCTTTACTCCAATGGGCCGAAACGGTTTGGTCAGAAAAATCGGGAAACTGGCTGACGCTGGTTTTTCCGATCGCTACGAGAACCGGTTTTTTCGAAGCAGCAGGAAAAGATATTCCCAAGCCTTTTCCTCTACAAGATGCCTTAGTAGTCGCAAAAAGCATCCTCTTGGGAGTTGCAAAAGGGGAAACTAAAATCTTTCCTTCCACTCTTTTTTACCTGATGTTTCGACTGAATAAAATCCTTCCTATCATCCTTCCCATTTATCGATCCATGGAATTCAACAAGTATAAAAATTGGCTCAAAAATCAATTGGAAACCTGAGTCTGTTAACTTTACAAAAAACCCTTTCCTCCATGAAAAATATCTCCTTCATCGTTCTCTTAATCTGGGCCTTGAGTGCCTGCGAACCAAAGGCTACCTATCCGGATACGCTGCCCATGAAAGTGGCTTTGGCTTATGGATTTGACAAGTTTGATGACGTAAACTCGATCGCATACACCTGGAATGTGAGACGAGACTCCGTCACCGTGATTACAAGGGATTGGAAGTGGAATATCAAAGACCGCACAGTTTACTACGCGACTGCGGACACCAGCTATACCTATAGCCTTGACATGCCGGCTGATTCTTTGCCGGTAGCGGACAAAGGATTTGTCAACGATAAGTATTGGCTGATGTTCCCATTCCAGCTAGCTTGGGATACTGGCTATACTTATGAAACCACAGAAAATGTACCCTCTCCGATTGCCGGAACCAATTCAACTTTGTTAACCATCGTTTACAAATCCGGCGAACCTGAAATGCCGGTGACTGGATACACTCCGGGTGATGCCTATGACCTGTATTTGGATGAAAACAATATGATTTTGGAGTGGGTATTCCGCAGAGGAAACGGAACTGAAGGCAGACCAATTACTTGGGAGGGCGTAGAGCAATTCGGCCCAATTAAATTGGCAACGACTCATTCAAATGAAGCTGGGGAACAATTTATCTGGTTTACCAATATCTCGGTGAATTAAGTTTTGGTTCACTA
>JBILPR010000243.1:0-6736 GCA_044373795.1 Algoriphagus sp.
TATCCTCCGGACTTCTTAGCCTTATATCCGGCCTGAACAAGTACCTGAAGGACTTTGTCCCGATGGTCTCCCTGAATCAGGATTTCTCCGTCCTTGGCTGATCCGCCTACGCCGCACTTGGTTTTGAGCATTTTTCCCAACTCTTTCAAGTCTTCGTCCGAACCGATAAATCCTTCCACCAACGTCACTTGCTTTCCGGCACGGGATTTTTTGTCAAGCAATACTTTGAGATTTTGCTGCGCAGGAGTGAGAGTCTCAGATGAATTCTCTGCTCCCCGATTAAATTCAAAATCATCGCTGGTGGAATAAACTACTCCATCTCTCTTTTTCCAATCGTTGCTTTTCATGTGTTTATATTTTTTTCAAAGGCCATGTGGAATCTCGAATGGTGAACAATTATCTCACTTCGTGACGTTCATCGTCATGCTCGATTTCTTAGCCATAGTTAACAAAAAAGCCTGCCCATAAAGAGCAGGCTTTCATAATAAATAGAGAATTATTTTGCTTTGAACGTCCAAACAGGACGAGTAGAATGATTGACTACGTCTTCTGCGATACTTCCTGTGATCAGGTGAAGAAAGCCCGTTCTGCCGTGTGTAGCCATTGCAATCAAATCTGCATTAATGTCATCTGCAAAATCGATTATTCCAGCCTCTTCTGATATGGAATTGTAGATTTCAGCTTTCACATTTTCGAACCCGTAGGTCTTCACAAAAGTCTTGATCCTGTTGATGGAATCCCGGGTTGTCTCGAAATTCCCTGGAGTATTCACCACTACAAAATAAAGCTCTGCGTCAAACAAATTCTGCAACCGCTTCACTCTTGCGGCAATTTCAGATTCGCCTTCTTTGAAATCGCTTGCGAAGACGATTTTTTTGAAGGTATTTGGATCAGATTTCCCTTTGATTGTCAAGACCGGACATTGGGCGTTTCGGACTACTTTTTCGGTGTTACTGCCGACCACGATTTCTTCAAGTCCACCGACCCCCTTGGAACCCATCACTACCAAGTCAGGATTTTCTTCCAATATGGAATCTGAGATGTTTTTGTAAGCGTTACCGAGCTTTATTTTCGTACTTAAGGTGAATTTCCTTCCGATATATTCAGCCTCAAGATCCGCCATTTGTTCCTTACGGCGTTTCATCAATTCGATGAAAAAAATCTGGCTTTCAATTTCGGGCATCATTTCTCCTCCGCCTGAGGCAGCACCATAGCCTGATGAAATTGGGATTTCTATTACATTGAGAACTTCTATAAGAACGTTATCAAATTTCTCTGCAAGGCCAGTGGAAAAATCTAATGCATTCTGAGCTTGCTCAGAAAAATCAAATGGAACGAGGACTTTTGTCATATTAATTAAGCTGTTGTTTACACCAAAATAGCCACAAAAAAGGAAGAAGAAAATGACTTTGATCAGCTTTTACCTAAAAAAACTAAACCAATCCCAAATAGTATTACCCAGAGCAAAGTGCTTAATGCCATTTGTTTCAGATAAGGATCTGTTTCGGTAGATGACTTTGAATTTTCTACTCCCAATCCAACTTTTATCATCAAAAAGAAAACAAGGGTTGCGACTAAAGAAAGCATCTCTTTACTAACAATTGCAAAGACGATTAGACAAAAATATCCTCCGGATAATAGAGCCCAATTGTACCGGATTGCAGCGTTTCTTCCTATACGGACAGGGATAGATCTCTTTCCGGCCTTCTTGTCAGATTCGATATCGCGAATATTATTGATGTTTAGTACTGCTGTGCTAAAAAGCCCAAGGGCAATTCCAATGAAAACTGTAATAGGCTCAAAGCTTAGCGTATGTAAAAAGAAAGTGCCTAAAACTCCCAATAAACCAAAGAACACGAAAACTGAAATATCCCCCAAACCAGCGTAACCATAAGGATTTTTGCCTGAGGTGTAAGAGATTGACGCCCAAATCGCAGCCAATCCCAATCCAAGGAAAATCGCAAATAGCTTCCAATCCTGTAAGGCCAGAAACAATAAAAGCAAGCCCGAAATCAGAGATAGAAAACCAAAAATGTACATGGCTCTCTTCATTTCTGTTAAAGAAATCAAACCAGATTGGACTGCCCGAACAGGTCCCTGACGATCATCGGAATCCGCTCCGTGAACAGTGTCTCCGTAATCGTTGGAAAGATTGGAAAGGATCTGAAGGAAAATGGTAGTCAGAGACGCCAAAAGAAGAATTTCCCAACGAAAGGAATCCTTCCACGCAGCCAAAAAAGAGCCTGCAAAAATACTGGCTAATGCCAAGGGTAAAGTACGAAGCCTGACTGCATGGAGCCAGGCTTCTTTTTTTGTTTGAATTGATTTTTTCACTCAGGGTTAAGACTGATCAGCCTTCAATTAAGCTTAGGATTTCCTCATCCAGAGGAGTGACAGAAGAGGGAAGAAATTTTACCAATTCGCCTTTTTCGTCGAGAATGTATTTGCAGAAATTCCAGCTTGGCTCTTCGTCATTCCAGCCATTCATCTTTGGATCAGAGAGCCAGCGATAAAGGGGATGCTTATCAAAACCTTTTACTGAGAGTTTCTCGAAAACCGGGAAAGTAACGCCATAGTTGGCAGTGCAAAATTCTTTGATTTCCTCGTTTGAACCGGGTTCCTGACCTCCAAAATTGTTTGCAGGAAAGGCCAAAATCGCAATTTTGTCACCGTACTTCTCGTTCAATTCCTGAAGAGCAGCATATTGCTTGGTGTAGCCGCACTTGGAAGCGACATTGACGATCATGATTTTCTTGCCTTTGTACTGGGAGAAATCAACCTCTTTTCCATCGAGGTCTTTCATCTTGAAATCGTAAAAACTGCTTTCCATATTTTTTGAAGTGGTCATAAATCCTGCTTCCAGCACTTTCGGTCTTTCGATAGGCTGCTGACAAGCAATAAGGATAAGAGAAAATAAAATGATGAGGTTTTTCATATGATTATATTTTGATTTTTTAAGGCCACACCGATAGCTATCGTCAGGAATCTCGCATGTTTGATAATCATATCTATATGTGTCGACTGCGTCATGCTCGATTTCATAGTTACATACGGTCTGGTACAGTTATACCCAATAAACTCATGCCCTTTTTGATTGTTTTGGCTGTTTGCTCAGAAAGCGCAACCCGGAAGGCTAAAACTGTCGGATCGTTTTCGAGAAAGATAGGAACATCCGCATAGAATCTATTGTATTCCTTTGCCAGGTCGAAGAGATATTGAGCCAATACTGAAGGAGAAAGTTCTTCTCCGGCAATTTCGATTTTTCGTTCGAAATCATTTAATAAATAAATCAAATCTGCCTCAGATTCTTCCAGATGATTGATTCCTGAGAAATCTGTGGTTTTATAATTCACGCCGATTTGCATTGCTTTTCTTAGAATAGAAGCGATTCGCGCATGTGAATATTGGATAAAAGGACCGGTGTTTCCCTGAAATTCAATGGACTCCTGAGGATTGAAAAGCATCCGCTTTTTAGGATCAACTTTCAGTAAGAAATATTTCAAAGCACCCATTCCCAGCATTTCGTACAAGCCAGTTGCTTGCTCGGAACTGAACCCGTCGATTTTGCCCAATTCTTTTGTATGCTGCTCAGCAGTTTCGATCATTTCCTGCATCAGATCATCTGCATCCACGACTGTTCCTTCTCTGGATTTCATTTTTCCGGTAGGTAAATCCACCATGCCATAAGACAAATGATAGAGGCCCGAACCGTAAGATCTGCCTAGTTTCCGCATGATCTTAAACAAAACCTCAAAGTGGTAATCCTGCTCATTGCCAACTACATAAACAGACTTATCGATCTTGAAATCTTTGTATTTCAGATCTGCTGTTCCCAGATCCTGAGTGATGTAAACAGAAGTGCCATCGCCACGCTGAACGAGCTTTTGATCCAGTCCTTCCTCTGTCAGGTCAACCCAAACAGAGTTATCAGCTTTTTTGAAGAAAACGCCTTTGGACAAGCCTTCTTCCACGATGTCTTTGCCCAGCAAATAGGTGTCTGACTCGTAATAGAACTTGTCAAAGTTTACGCCCATTCTTTGGTAGGTTGCTTCAAATCCGGCATAAACCCAGGTATTCATTTTTTTCCAAAGGGAAACGACTTCCTCGTCGTTTGCTTCCCATTTGCGAAGCATATCCTGAGCCTCGAGGATCATCGGAGCATTTTTCTTTGCTTCTTCTTCCGATTGCCCGTCAGCCTTCAGGGCTTCAATTTGTTTCTTGTATTCCTGATCAAAAAGAACATAATACTTACCGGCGAGGTGATCACCTTTCAGTCCGGAAGATTCGGGAGTTTCGCCGTTTCCAAAGTACTGATATGCTACCATGGATTTGCAAATATGAATTCCCCGGTCATTTACCAGATTGGCTTTGATGACCTCGTATCCATTTGATTTGAGGATCTCGGCTACCGAATAACCAAGAAAGTTATTTCTCAAATGTCCCAAATGAAGCGGCTTGTTGGTGTTGGGAGAGGAATACTCGACCATCACTTTTTTGCCATTAGCAGGCAATTGACCAATAGTTGGGTTGGCGATAAGCTTTTGGAATAAATCAACCCAAACGCTTTGATTCAGGACCAGGTTTAGGAATCCCTTCACGACATTGTAGTCAGCGACTCCAGCTACATTTTCTTTCAGAAAATCTCCGATTTTGTTTCCGGTTGCTTCCGGTGAAAGTTTGGTAACCTTCAGATAGGAGAAGACTACGAAAGTATAAGTGCCCTCAAATTCCTTTCGGGTGGGAGCAAGGCTGATTTCCTCCAGAGGTAAATCATGGGAAAAACAAACCTTAAAAGCTTGTTGAATGCCTTGGATAATATTTTCTTGAATGTTCATTTTGTTTTTGCCAAAGAGTCCGCAAAGATAAATTTAGAGGACGCAGAGGATTTGATTTTATATTAATCTGAATCGAGATTGATCCTTGAATGTTCATTTTCTTGATTACCACAAAGGTCGCAAAGGTTTACTCAGAGGACACAGAGAGGGTTTATATTATATTTTAATCTGGAAAAGGTGAGTTCTGGAAGGGATTAATTTGGAAAATTGTAATTCTAAATATTATTCCCTTTGTCGTTGATTACTCTTTGAAGTCCGAATTTAAGACGGGTTACATTAAAATTGATCAAAAGTCCAAGTTTAAACTTTCCTAATTTCAGATAATTTATAGTTTGGGCCAGATGAAGGTCAGAAAGTCTTTCTACTGCTTTGATTTCCAGGACCAATTTTTTCTCTACCAAAATGTCAATTTTATGAGCTACCTCAATTCTTATATCCTCAATTTCCAAAGCCAGAGGTTTCTCCACCTCTATAAATAAACCGGCCTTTTGTAGTTTCAAAGCCAGCACTTGTTTGTAAGCATTTTCCAATAGACCAGGCCCAAGCTTGGAATGAACTTCCAAAGCCAAACCAATTACTTTGGTTGCTAATTCATCTTCGGAAACGAGTTCAAATCCAATAATTAAAAAACTTTGTGCACTCTAAATTATCCTTTGTGTCCTCAGTGGTTAAAAATAAGTGGTATTCAAATCCAATAATTAAAAACTTTATGCACTCTAAAGTTAAACTTTTTGAGCTCAGTGGTTAAAAACTTAGGCAATCAAACCCTCTAATTATAAACTTTGTGCGCTCTTAGTTAACCTTCGCGACCTCAGTGGTTAAAATTAAAAATTATCGACAAGAGATTTAGCAGTGATTTCCAGAACCTCAAAGGCGATTTCAGCCATCGTGTTTTCAGTGTCAAGTGTCGGATTCACTTCCACGATTTCCCAGCAACACACTCTCTTATCTTTGATCAATTCTGCATTCAGATTGATGGCTTCCTCGACGGTCAGTCCATTCGGAACGGGTGTTCCGGTTCCTACAGAAATAGAGCTATCCAGACTGTCCACGTCGAATGAAATATAGATCTGATCGCATTCTGCCAGGATTTCAAGAGCTTGGGCAGCCACTTTTTCAATTCCTAATTCGCGAACTTCCGCTGTGCTGAAGTTTTTGATACCGTAATGGTGGATCAGATAATCCTCAGGCTCTTCCGTATCCCTGACGGAAATGAATACGATATCCTTTGGCTGAATTTTCGGAAAATCCCCTCCGATCTTTTTGATTTTCTCCCAATAGGAAATGGTTTCTGATCCGGGTTCATTGATTTGGCAATCCTTGTTATCAAGTTGAGTGACCATTGCAAGTGGCATTCCGTGCATGTTGCCGGAAGGGGTGGTGTAAGGCGTATGCAAATCTGCATGCGCATCGATCCAAACTACCCCGAGGCGTTTTTCGGGATTTGCGGCTTTGATTCCCATGATGGTGCCTGCCGCTGTGCTGTGATCTCCTGCCAAAACAATCGGGAATTTCTTTTCCAATCGAAGTGACTCGATCGTGCTGTACACATTTTTCAAGACCTGGTAGACCCCGTCAATATGCTTTGCATTTGGGTGATTGTTTCCACGCCAGAGAAAATTGTTGGCGGCGGGAACGTTGATCGGATCGAATCTGCTGAAGAAGTTTGACTTTTTGTCGAGGCTGGCAATTTTAAGGGCATCGATTCCCATACTTGCTCCTCTGGTGCCCGCTGCTATCTCGGATCGCACCTCTACTAATTTGATTTTACGCATCCTTTTTAAGGAAATAAAAGTTATAAAGGGTTTATTTAAGTCTGCAAAAGTAGGGAAAAATGCCCGAAAACACGTCAGAGACCTATTTTGAGTTTGGGAGCGCAAAAACCGAGTTTAAATTGAATA
>JBILPR010000244.1:0-6667 GCA_044373795.1 Algoriphagus sp.
AGGGTCGAGTAAATGCTTTCTTTGAATTGAATCAATTTTACCTCAACTATTTTGGACTGATCCATTTCAGTCATTCTTGACTCATAATAGAAATCCATTTCTTTACTGAGAAAATATAGCATCTTCTTTTCAAGATCTATAAAATGAAAATCGCCTTTGCCATAGATGAAAATTTCATTGAACCTCTGGCAGTCACCCTGAGGTCATTCCTGGATTTTCATTCAACTGAAACACTTGAGTTTTTCCTGCTTTGTAAGAAATTAAGCAATGCCAACAAGGAAAAAGTGAGTCAGATTATTACCGTTTATTCTGCCACAATCAAGATCATAGAATTGGAAGAAATGAACGTGGAATACTTAAAAGTCAATCTTCATTTTGCCAATTCAAACTATTACAGACTGTTATTGCCGGATCATATTCAGGAGGACAAGCTTCTTTACCTCGATGCCGGCTTACTATTCAGAGGCTCTTTGCGGGAGGTTTGAAAAACTGAAATGGGTGATAATTTTTTGGCAGCAGTCCAATCTCCAGCCCTTAAATGGCATCAGGACCTTGGAGTAAGTAGGGAGACAGGCTACTTCAATTCGGGAGTGATGCTTCTCAATCTTAAAAAATGGAGAGAGACTGATTTTTCAAGAAAAGTTATTGATTTCATCGCTGCCAATCCTCATGCGATTTGATATGCGGATCAGTTCGCACTCAATGCGTTAACCGTTGGAATTGGAAAAATCTTCCTTTCCGATTCAATGTCACTACCAATATTCTGGAAGGAGATTTTCCTTTTCCCGAGGATGAGAGTATCCTGAGAAAGTTAAAGGAGGCCAAGAAAAACCCGGTTGTGATTCGCTTCGCGGGTCCTTCCAAACCCTGACAAACAGCCAACAGACATCCTTATAAATGGGCCTATTGGAGATATCTTTCTAAAACACCTTTCAAAAGATTTTTGCCGGCTGATTTTACAGCTGTCATTTTTTTCAAATTCTTTTTGCCTTTAACAACGAGGAAGAACCTTCGAAAAAAAATGCTGCAGGGAAAGTAGGGTGGTAGCCCTCGGTTTCAACAGCGGGATTGTAATGCGAAAATGATTTTGGTTTTTGGCCGTTTTCACGTCAATTGGGAGTAAATCTATCGCTAAAAACAGGAAATGTTGAAGTTGGGATAATACCGGAAGCGGAAAAAACTCCACTACAAAAGAACCAAAGTTCGCAAAGCACATTTCTCGACCCGGCGCAAAGGCGCAACGAAAGTAAATCAGGCAATTCTAAAAAACTCCGTGTTCCTCCGTGCCTTCCTCTGTGAAACTTTGTGTCAGAAAAACCTCCCTGTAAACACAGGGACTATTTGGGGCCTAAACCCAATTTCCTTTTTACAAATTTCAACACACTTTTTTAGATTTTTTCCTATTAATCCGGGATCCTGATTTTTCAAATTTTCAATGGACGCAAGCGACTATAAACTTATTTGCGATAAAAATATTTACCGCTAAAAATCTTATAAATTGAATAAAATCACCAAATAATTCAAAATAGTCCCTTAGAATCATTCTAATAATAATGAAGGTTAGAAATAAAAATATTAAAAATCATGAAAAAATATAATTATTAGTGAGCGTCTATTTATTAAATTAAAAAAATAAAAACAGAATTATTTAATATTATTTGCAAAAAAACAGAATTTAATCAACTATTTTTCTTTATCTAAGAGTTAAAAAAATCATCGATTCCCATAATACAACAAAAAATAAAAGTTGCCAAACGAATTTTAAAGTAAACTAAATCATATTAATTATGAGATCACGCATGAAATTTCAAATCCTGACCCCAGGAATTTTTTCATCTGTATTTCTTTTCATTGGGTGCGAACAGAAACAAGAGATTGTGATACCTCCTATTCAAGTCAACGTTGTGACTACTGTTCAAAATGATGTCCCGATTTTTGAGGATTTCGTCGCACAGGTTTATGGAGAATCTGATGTTGACATCAGAACTCGCGTTGAAGGTTGGGTGACATCGGTCAATTTTAAAGAAGGATCTACGGTGAAAAAAGGGCAACTTCTTTACACCATAGACGACATCGAATACAAAAACAAATTAGACCAACAAGCCAGTCAAGTCACACAGGCAAGGACTGAACTGGTAAGGGCAGAAAGTGAACTCAGCCGCGTTCGACCGCTGACTGATATGAATGCCCTCAGCAAAAAAGACCTGGACAACGCTGTGGCAGGATTCGAAGCAGCGAGAGCGCACGTCGCATCCACTCAGGCCTCTCTCGAAAATGCCAAAGTAGAGTTGGGATATACCCGGGTATATGCTCCTTTTGAAGGAATCGTGGGAATGTCCAACGTGCGTGTGGGAGATTATGTAAGTCGGGCAGGTGGAACTTCTGTTTTAACCACGATTTCCAGTGTAGATGGTGTGCGGGTTCGCTTTCAAATCAGCGAACGAGAATATTTACGGATCGCTCAAATGACCCCCGAAGACCTCGTCGCTGCCAAAAAGAACGTTCAATTGATTTTGGCTGATGGAACCGTTTACTCCGAAAAAGGGAAAGTGAATTTTGCGGACCGCGAAATTGATCCAAAGACCGGTACGCTTACCATTGAAGCTTCCTTCCCAAATCCTTCCGGTCTATTACGCCCTGGACTTTTTGTAAAAACCAGAGTATTGCTCAGTACAGCTTCCGCTGCGGTGATGATACCCCAACGAGCCGTCTTTCAGCTTCAAAATCTCAATCAGGTATTTACAGTAACTGACTCAAGCACCCTTAAAGCGACGACAGTAGAAACCGGGCAAAAAGTCGGCGATGCATGGATCATCAAAAGCGGTCTGAAAGCAGGTGAACGGGTGGCGATAATAGGTTCGGCAGGTCTTACTGCCAATACCAAAGTCGAGGTGATTGATCAGGCCTGGACACCAAAAGGTAATTAACCCGAATCTTTTCCCACTAATTTTCTTCCTTACTATATGAGTGAGTTTTTTATAAGAAGGCCAATAGTCGCCATGGTGATCTCAATTTTGATGATCATCATGGGTCTGATTACCCTGAGCGGAATCCCGATATCAAAGTATCCGGACATTACTCCTCCGATGGTGCAAGTGACAACCAATTTCACCGGAGCAAATGCAGTGAACGTGGAGCAAGCTGTGGCCACCCCAATAGAACAGCAAGTCAACGGAGTAGAGGAGATGCTTTACATGAAATCCATCAACTCCGCGGATGGATCTCTTACACTTCAGGTTTCTTTTGAGGTGGGCACCAATCTGGACAATGCCAACATGCTCACCCAAAACCGGGTGTCTCAGGCAAGTGCAAAAATGCCTTTGGAAGTAAAAAACTTTGGTATCACCACCAAAAAGTCTTTGGTGTTCCCCTTGATGCTGGTTTCTCTCTCCTCACCAAATCAAACCTACGACGCATCCTTCCTGAACAATTATGCAAACATCAACATCGTCGATCAACTGAAGCGAGTCAAAGGTGTCGGCGATGTGATTCTTTTCGGAGGAGCCGATTATTCTATGCGAATCTGGCTGGATCCAGACCAATTAACCAAACTGGATCTGACGGTCAATGATGTCTCAAACGCGGTAAAGAAACAAAACGCCATCGCTCCCGGTGGGAAATTCGGCGCCCCACCAACTCCTCCCGGAGTGGAATATACTTATACTGTAACGCTTCAGGAAAGATTAGTCTCTGAGGAAGAATTTGGAGAAATCATCGTCAAATCAGACGACAAAGGATCAATAGTCCGCCTGAAAGACATCGCCCGGGTCGAACTTGGACTTGATAATTACAACTCCTCCAGCCGGCTGAATGCCAAAGCAGCAGCTACCATCGTGGTCTATCAAATGCCGGGTTCCAACGCCTTGGAAGTAGCTGAATCGATTGAAACCACTGTGGCTGATCTTCAGAAATACTTTCCGGAGGACCTCAAATATGATATTTCACTCAATACAACCCGGGCAATTTCGGTGGGTATTGAGGAGATCGTCCATACGCTTTTTGAAGCCGTTGCGCTCGTAATTATCGTGGTGTTCCTTTTCCTTCAGGACTGGAGAGCGACCCTGATTCCTTTGCTTACCGTTCCGGTATCGCTCATCGGTACATTTATCATTTTCCCGATCCTCGGTTTCTCCGTCAATGTGCTTTCACTCCTGGGGCTGGTCCTCGCCATCGGCTTGGTCGTCGATGATGCGATTGTGGTGGTTGAAGCAGTCATGCACAATATCGAACACGGTATGAAACCGAAGGAAGCCACACAAAAAGCAATGAAAGAAGTGGGCGGACCGGTGATTGCCATCGCATTGATTCTGGCAGCGGTTTTCGTTCCTGTAGCTTTTGCCGGGGGAATTACTGGCCGACTTTATCAGCAATTTGCCATCACGATCGCGATTTCCGTGTTGTTCTCAGCATTCAATGCCTTGACCCTCAGCCCGGCTTTGGCAGCCATCATTTTGAAACCAAAAAAGGAATCCAACGGATTGCTTCAGCGATTTTTCAACTCCTTTAACAGAGGTTTTGACAAATTCACACTTGGCTACACGGGGATCGCCGGAGCTGTGGCCAAAAAATCATTTCGATCACTTATCATCATTGGTTTTGTGGTGGGTGGAATTCTTGTCCTCAATGGAGGAATTCCTGCAGGATTTGTTCCGGAAGAGGACGAAGGCTACTTCATGGTCAACGTCCAACTTCCCGATGCTGCTTCTTTGGAACGATCCAACGAGGTAGCCAAAAAAGTTGAAGCAATTTTGGGTAAGTATGATGAAATCGAATATTCCACTTTGGTGTCGGGTTTTAGCTTGTTAAATCAGTCTTTTTCCCCTAATAATGCCTTCGTGTTTGTATCGCTAAAACCTTGGGATGAGCGAACGAAAACAGCCAAACAACTCATTCAGGAGACCAACCTGGCTTTCCGAACTAATGTAACAGAGGCTTCAGCCATGGCCTTTGGCCCTCCACCAATTGAGGGTCTTGGTACATCCGCAGGATTTACTATGCAGCTTCAGGACCGATCCGGAAATTCACCACAATACCTAGACGAACAAGCTCAAGTCTTCATGGCAGAAGCCAGAAAAAGACCGGAAATTGGAAATATTTATACGCTCTACCGCTCTAATATCCCTCAGAAAAAAATCCTGATTGACTACGACAAAGTCGAAAAACTCGGCATCGACCTTAGCGAGGTGACAAGTACGATTTCTACTTATTTGGGCAGTGCCTATGTAAATGACTTCAACCGATTTGGTCGGCAGTACAAAGTATTTGTGCAAGCTGAAGGGAAAAACCGACTGGGCCCGGATGATCTGGCGAAATTTTATGTCCGCAGCAAAAAAGGTGAAATCATTCCTCTGAGCACCATCACCACCGTGGAGGATCAAGCAGGACCCTCCTACACCAACCGATTCAATATGTATCGTGCTGCAGAAATCTCCGGAGCACCTAAGGAGGGCTACAGTTCTGCTGCAGCCCTGAAAGCACTTGAAGAGGTGGCTGAGACTATGCCAAAGGAAATCGGATATGCCTGGAGTAATATGTCGTATCAGGAAAAAGCTGCCGAAGGTACCGGAGGTACCATGTTCCTGATGGCTTTGGTCTTCGTATTCCTGATTTTGGCTGCCCAATATGAAAGCTGGACTTTGCCGTTCTCGGTTCTTCTTGGCGTACCTGCCGCAATCTTTGGAGCATTTCTCGGCTTGTGGCTTGGAGGGCTTTGGAGCGTCAGTTATGTGAACAATGTCTTCGCCCAAATCGGATTGGTGATGCTCATCGGCTTGACTGCGAAAAACGCGATCCTGATTGTTGAATTCGCCAAAATGCTCCATGAAGAGCAAGGTAAAACGCTTTACGAAGCAGCGATGGAATCTGCAAAACTGAGACTTCGTCCAATCCTGATGACATCCTTTGCCTTTATGTTGGGTGTGGTTCCTTTGCTTACAGCCTCAGGCGCCGGAGCTGAAGCCCGAAAAGTAATGGGAATGGCCGTTTTCAGCGGAACACTCATCGCGACCATTATCGGGGTAATCGTTGTCCCCGGATTGTATGTCCTGATCGAGAGTATGGGGAAAAAGAAAAAACCTGCCGCTCCTGCCACACCATCTGTTTCACCTACTGAACCGACTCATTGATATGCAAAAGTTAATCATACCGATATTCATTCTGTTGGTTTTCGCCGGATGCGCCGTGGGACCAAAGTATTCCAGACCGGAAACCTTGGTGAGCAGAACTCCCGGGGGATATGCCCAGGGGTTGGACAATGCTGACTCGATCACCAACCTGGATTGGTGGGATGTTTATCAAGACACCGTGCTCCAGTCCTTAATCCAATATGCGGTGGATTCCAACCTGAATCTCCTGACAGCAGTCGCCCGAGTGGAAGAAGCACAGGCGATTTTGGGCTACAACAAAGCAAACCTGGGACCATCGATCGGAGTAAGCGCCGCTGCAAGAGCAAGGGATTTTGGGGATCGGGCTGGTGAAGCCGGGGTTGCATTCAATACCAATTCCTATTCTGTGATGGGAAACATTTCCTGGGAAATAGATATTTGGGGAAAGCTCAGACATGCAAATCGTGCTGCCTACGCAGAATTACTGGCTTCGGAAGAAAACCGGAAATCGCTCTACATCAGTTTAGTTTCGCAGGTAGCCGAACTCTACTTCAACCTGAGAG
>JBILPR010000039.1:0-21568 GCA_044373795.1 Algoriphagus sp.
AGGTGCCTTCCAAAATATTTCTGCCATCCATGGCCTTGGCCTTTTGCTCGGCGGGAGATTGGAAGGAGTGCCTGTCAGAGACATTATTGGTGATAGTGATGGTTTCAGAAGACCGGGATATGTGATTTCCGTTGAACCGGGCGTCAGCTATATGATTGGCAACATGACTGCCACTGTCAATATACCCGTCGCATTGTATAGAAACAGAACTCAAAGTATGACTGATAAAGAAAACTCGACTCCGGAGAATACGGTCCATGGAGATGCTGCTTTCTCAGATTATCTAATCAATGTGGGACTTGCCTGGAGAATTCCAAAAAAGGCACTGGCAGTCTTCAACTCATTGTAATTTCAATTGAGGCCAAAATTCATTAAAGGGGGTTTTGGCTTTTTTCAATTTCCACATGAAAAAAATATTCTATTTTGGGATTCTCGGTTTAGGGCTTTTTGAGTTTTTCAAAGTTTATCTCATCATGCCTTTTCCGGGCAGCCAAGTCTGGAACACAATTGATATTGCCTACTTTCTTCACCAGTACAGAACCTTTTTCAGAGTTGTTTTTGGATTGATGATTTTCATAGGGCTTTTGACAGCTGGTAAAAGTCTTCCAAAAGTGGCTTCAATTGGATTGACGGTCACGATCCTAGGTTTGATTTACCTTTTCAACTTTAGGATGGCGGCTGATGTCATGTTTGAAGAGCCCAAAGAACTGGTCTTTCATAATCAGAATTCCTTTGAGGAAAATGACAGTACTCTCGTTGTCTCAATTGAAAATAATGGTGAGGCCAAAGCCTATCCAATCCGATACATTGTCTACCATCATCAAGTCAGAGACACCTTGGGCGGAGATCCGGTAATGGTAACTTATTGCTCTGTTTGCCGAACTGGAAGAGTTTTTTCTCCGACGGTAGACGGGAAGCCAGAGCGTTTTCGCCTGGTCGGCATGGATCATTTCAATGCCATGTTTGAAGATTCGGAGACCGGAAGCTGGTGGCAACAGGCAACAGGTGAAGCTGTTACCGGAAAATTGAAGGGCACAAAACTTGACGAAATCGAATCTATCCAATTGACTGCCGGGGCTTTTTTCAGAGCCTATCCTGATGGTCAAATCATGGCGGCGGATCCCAATTTCATTTCAAAATATGATTCCTTGGGAAAGTTTGAAAAAGGAGAAAGTGAAAGCAAGCTTACCGGAACGGATCCATTTTCCTGGAATGAGAAATCGTGGGTTGTGGGTGTCGACTTAAAGGATGGCGCTAAAGCATACGATTGGAACAAACTCAGAGAAAGCGAATCAATCCGTGATCGGGTGGGAGAACAGGACATCTTACTCATCTTAAATCAGGATACCCAAAGCTTCGTGGTTTTTGAGATTCCTCAAAATACCAAAACACATCTTTGGACCGGAGATACACTTTATCTGGATTCAGCGGCCTACTCCTTTACGGGCAAATCTGTAAATCCAGAAAAATCAGATTTGAAGCGCCTTAAAGCCTATCAGGAGTTCTGGCACAGTTGGAGGAATTTCAGGCCCAATACTGAAAAACACAACTAGAAAATCACTACTTCCTGAAAAGAAAAAAATTACAAAATCATAGGGTTTTAATAAGTATTCAACCCCGATCCTTAAATAGGGATCGGGGCTGTTTTTTTAGATCTTGACTGGTGCAGTTACTTCCTTTTTGAGACTTTTCGAAGCGAGGACCATCAAGGAAATAGCAAGAACAAAAAGCACACATGCGATCAAAGAAAGTACATAAACTTCATCTTGAAAGTTTTTCCAAGCAAATAAGCCCAAGGAAGCCAGCGTGACTGTGAACATGAAAAACATCGGAATGGTCACGAATAAAGCATTTATTTTTTTCTTGATCAGCCAAACCGCAATTGTCAACAGAGCCAAAGCAGCCAATAACTGATTTGCAGATCCGAAGATGGGCCAGAGGGTACTGAATTCACCGGAAGCCAATAAAAGGATGGATAAGATTACAACCAAGGTCGTAGAGATGTATCTGTTTTTGGCCACGAATTGGGCTGCCGGCTGAGGCATATCTTCGAAATATTCCTGAAGGGTAAATCTTGCCAATCGAGTGCAAGTGTCCAGTGTCGTCAAAGCAAAGGCAGAAACAGTCAGTGCAACAAATCCAACAGCAAACTGCTCGGGGATACCCAAAGTAGAAATCATTCCTCCGATTCCTGTAGAAAATAAAGCAACCGGGCCATCTGTCGCCAATCGATCGATGTATTCCGAACGCCCAAGTACGATAACAGCACCCACCGCAATTATTGCCAGGAAAGACTCAATTAACATCCCACCGAATCCCACGACTTTGGCATCACTTACCTTGTCCAATTGCTTAGAAGTAGTGCCTGAAGCCACTAATGAATGAAATCCACTGATTGCCCCGCATGCGATGGTCACGAATAAAACAGGGAAGACATATCCAAGATTCTCATCCGTCACATGAACCTCATTGCTCATTTGGATTTCCGGATTGGCGACTATCACGCCTAAAACTGCTGCTATCATCATTCCATAAAGAAGGTAACTATTGAGATAATCTCTTGGCTGAAGCAAAAAGCTAACGGGAGTTACCGAAGCAAGAAAAGCATATCCCAAAAGCCCCAAGATCCAGAATTCATAGCTCATGTCAAAAGGAATCTTCATCCCCAGATAGACAAAATAGTACATGAGAATTATTCCAACTATTGTGAGAATTAAGAATGGTATTTTTTTGTCTCCAACCATTTTATTTACCCATCCAAATGCCATAGCAAGAAAAATGAATAAAATGGATGCTGAAGCGACACCTGGATTGGCGACAAATGTCTTGGCAATAATGTCTGAAAATACGCCAATTACAAGAATGAGGGTGGAAAAACTAAAAAGTATAAAAAGCTGCTTTCCTCTCATTCCAATTTGGTTTCGGATAATGACTCCAATAGATTTTCCGTCAGTTCGAAGAGAAGCTGCCATACTACCCAAATCATGCACTGCTCCAAAAAATATTCCGCCGGCAAGAATCCAGATGACTGCAGGGATCCATCCAAATGTCACTGCAATGATCGGCCCAACGATCGGCCCAGCTCCAGCTATGGAAGCGAAATGATGGCCCAAAACGACAATAGGCTTGCTTGGCTCATAATCTATCCCATCCCGATGAGTATGTGAGGGAGCTGGTTTATTGTCATTCAACCCAAATTTCTTATAGACATAGTTGCCATAGATTCGATATGCAAGGAGAAGGATGATACCTGAAATCAGAAGTAGGACCGCTAGACTCATATTTTGTTATTTGGGCAATTGGTAAATTGAAAGATTCTTAGAGGGGTATCGAGAAGTTTTTCAATATAAAGTAAATACATCTCTCAGGAAAACTGATTCTATGAAAGGCAAAGAATTTGGATTGTCCAATAGATTGAAATGACGAGTTTTTTCAAATACAGGTTAAGCACAAATAGTTAGAAGGAGAATGGGGTATAAATTCGTATTTTTTCTATTCGTTTAGTCCAAAACAATTAACATCGAGTTGAATTCTTTGGCAGGGAACTATGCTACCTTTGTAGCTACACATGGAAATCAAAGAATTCAAGTACTCGGCAAATTTTTGCGAAGAAAATATATGGCACCTTTGCCAGAACCCTGAACTGGCAAATTTTTCAAAAAAGGTGTTTATAGTCTCAAACAGCAATAGAAATTGCCAATTCAGATTTCAAAAATCAATCAATGGAGACGAATTCGTTTGGTGGAATTATCATGTGATTCTGTTCGCTTCCAATGTGGATTCAAGTCTGATTTATGATTTTGACTCGACCTTGCCTGTTCCACTATCAGGGAAAGAATATTTGGAAAAGACTTTCCTTAGTAATGAAAATTGGAAAGAAAGCGATCTTCCTGGTTTTAAATCCATTGATGCAATGGATTACCTCAACTCTTTTATTTCTGATAGAAGCCATATGAGAGATGCCGAAGGTAACTGGCTTTCAACACCTCCCAAATGGCCAATCATTGGTAAAGATGGAGGGCTGCTTCCTCTTCCGGAATTATTGGATTTTACTCTTACCAGCAAAGAGCGGATCTATAGTCTAAATGAAGTGCTTTCCCTTGTAGAGGAATGTTAATTAGAAATTAATTAGAAACACCAAAAAATTGGGGCGGGTGGTAAAAGTCCAATTCCCGATAATAATCACTAAAAAATAATCCGCTGATTTTTCTGCTTGCTCTCAAATGAGTTTAGGAGATTCATCCCCGGAATTGTCGGCGGGTTTTATTTAATGGATATAAGGTCTAAATTTGTATCCTTTGACTCGTCAATAAAATCTAAAAACTCAATATGGCTTGGTTTAAAAGAACTGATAAAGGCATCAAAACCTCAACTGCTGAGAAGAAGGATGCTCCTGATGGGCTATGGTTTAAAACTCCAAACGGAAAAATAATTCATACCCGTGAACTGAAAAATAACGCCTACGTGTGTCCTGATGATGATTTTCATGTGAAAATTGGATCAAAGGAATACTTCGAGATTTTATTTGATGACAATAAGTTCAAGGAACTAGATAAGGATATGAAGTCTGGTGATCCCTTAAAGTTTGTTGATACCAAGCCTTATTCCTCAAGAATTGAAGCCACAATAGTGAAGACAGAGCTTAATGATGCTGTCAGATCTGCTGTAGGGAAAATGAATGGACTGGACATTGTCGTGTCTTGTATGGATTTCAATTTTATCGGAGGATCTATGGGTTCTGTAGTAGGAGAGAAAATCGCCAGGGCTATTGATCATTCGCTAAAAAATAAGATTCCATTCCTAATGATCAGCAAATCAGGTGGTGCAAGAATGATGGAAGCCGGCTTTTCATTGATGCAAATGGCTAAAACATCCGCAAAACTTGCACTGCTGGATCAAACTGGGATTCCTTACATCTCGCTTCTGACCGATCCGACTACAGGCGGAGTGACAGCATCTTATGCCATGTTGGGAGATTTCAATATAGCTGAACCCGGAGCATTAATCGGATTTGCCGGTCCCAGGGTTATCAGAGAGACTATTGGAAAGGATTTACCAAAGGGATTTCAAAGTTCTGAATTTGTATTGGAACACGGATTTCTTGATTTCATCATCGACAGAAGGCAGTTGAAAAGCAGACTGACCAGTCTTCTAAACCTCCTGAACAATTAATCAGTTATTTAAGTAAAAAGTAACCCTCAATCAGTCCAAATTTGAGGTACAGGGTAGCCTGTGTTTATGATTATTAAATATATTTGTGTTCCCATATCGGGTTCAATCCATACGAAAAAGTAAAACCAATATTTCATGGGTTCTGTAATTATTACATCCATTGTAGCATTCACCGCAATTATTTTGCTACTGGTATTTATTCTCCTTTATGCTCAGTCAAAGCTTGTGTCATCAGGAGATGTCAAGATTATTATTAACGGAGATGAAGCCAATCCAATTGTGGCGGCAGCTGGTACCAGCTTATTGTCAACACTTGGAGGGCAAAAAATCTTCTTGCCTTCAGCATGTGGCGGTGGTGGCACTTGCGCTATGTGCAAGTGCGTTGTCGAAGAAGGTGGCGGAGAAGTTTTGCCAACCGAAATCGGACATCTTAGCCGTGCTGAACAAAAAGGACATGTACGTTTGGCGTGTCAGGTAAAAGTGAAGCAGGATATGAAAATCCGCGTTCCTGAGGAAATATTTGGTATAAAAAAGTGGGAATGTGAAGTAGTTTCTAACTACAACGTTTCGACTTTCATCAAAGAATTTAAAGTTAAATTACCTGCAGGAGAAACTCTTCATTTCGAATCAGGAGGATATATCCAAGTGGATGTACCTGTGATCAAGGTGAGCTTTAAAGACATGGATATCACTCCGCACCCTGAGCTAGGTCACCCTGCAGACGTATACAAAAGCGATTGGGACAAGTTTGGTTTATGGAATTTGGTGATGAAGAACGACGAAGAGTTGTTCCGTGCATACTCCATGGCAAACCACCCGGCAGAAGGTAACATTGTCATGTTGACAATTCGTATCGCTACTCCACCTTGGGACAGAGCAAATAATAAATGGATGGATGTCAATCCCGGAGTTTGTTCCTCTTATGTATTCTCAAGAAAGCCGGGTGATAAGGTAACTATTTCTGGTCCTTATGGTGAGTTCCACATCAACCCAACAGAAAGAGAGATGATCTATATCGGTGGTGGTGCAGGTATGGCACCTTTGAGATCACATATTTTCCATTTGTTCCATACTGAGAAGACACATAGAAAAGTTTCTTATTGGTATGGTGGAAGATCTAAAAAAGAACTCTTTTATACCCCTCAATTCAGAGCGATTGAAAAGGACTTTCCAAATTTCCAATTCAATATTGGTTTATCAGAACCGCTTCCTGAGGACAATTGGAAAATTAAAAAGTCACTGGATGATAAAGAGGCTGATGGTTATGTAGGATTTATTCACCAGGTTCTTTTCGAAAACTATCTCAAGAACCACCCCGAGCCAGATGAGGTTGAATATTACCTTTGCGGTCCTCCATTGATGAACGCGGCGGTTCTAAAATTGCTGGACGACATGGGGATTCCCCAGGAAAACATCCGGTTTGACGACTTCGGTGGATAAGGTATTTAAATCCCGCTTCGGCGGGATTTTTCTTTTTATGGGATTGAGACTCTATTCAATTAAAATTATCTCTCTCAAATTTTGACATTAAATGCGGTCCCGTTTTTTCAATTCCTCATTTGGGTTTCAAATCAAATGAGGAATTGAGGATCATTTTTGATTATTTTTACCTTACATCTCACCTTTTATGAATATCCAATCCCTTTTTGACCCTGTTGCAGAATACCTTTGGCAGAAAAAATATCCGGAAAACTCGCTCTTCCGGCAGCTTCATTTTCATGGAGAGGAATACCCTGACTTGAAGGGAGTCCAGATTGCCTTAGTGGGTCTTAAGGAAACCCGGGGAGTCAAGAAAACTGAAAGTGTAGAACGAGGGAGTTCGGAAATCAGAGAAAAGCTTTACGAACTAAAAAAGGGATTTGGTTCGTACAGGGTTGCAGATCTTGGGGACCTTATTTCGGGCGAGACCCTCGCAGATACCTATCAGAGGATTCAACAGGTAGGTGAATACCTCATGAAGCACCAGATTCTTCCTATTTATTTTGGGGGTACCCACGACTTGGATTATGGCCAGTATTTGTCTTATCAAAAGATGAAAAAGCTGGTTAGTCTCCTGACAGTGGATGCCAAACTGGATATGGAGGAAGAAGGAATGATGTCAGACCAACACACACAGGAAATCATTTTGCATCAGCCTAATTTCCTTTTTACCTACGCCCACTTAGCCTATCAAAGCTTTTTGGTTGATCCGACTTTGATCAATGTAGTAGAGAAACTTTATTTTGAACATGTCAGGCTTGGGAAAGTAAGGTCAGATTTTAAAGAAATCGAACCGTTGATCCGGAATTCTGACTTGTTGAGTTTCGATTTATGTGCTATCCAATCAACTGATGCCCCGGGATGTTTGGATGCTCAGCCATTTGGATTGACAGCTGAAGAGGCTTGTCAGATTTGCTGGTTTGCAGGGATGAATGAGAAACTCAGTTCTATCGGAATCTATGGCTACGAGCCCTATTACGATGACTCTCAAAATAAAACTGCCAAAGTGGTGGCTGTGATGATTTGGTATTTTATCGAAGGATTTTATTCGAGAAAAGACAGCTTATCATTCAAAAGCAGTGATTACACTAAATACATGGTTTCACTGGATACCAAGCCAAACACACTGGTTTTCTACAAGAGCAAAAGAAGTGGAAAATGGTGGATGGAAATTCCGCATAACGATACAGATAAGTTTGACAGAATAAGTACAGTTCCGTGTAGTTACGCAGATTACCAAATGGCTCAAAAAGGAGAGATTCCTGAGCGTTGGATCAATGCTCAAATCAAATTGTATTGATGAAAGTGTATACTCGGCAACAGCTTGCACTAAGAAACGGTCAGGACAACCCGGAAATATGGGTGGCGTACAAGGGAGTTATTTACGATGTTTCCGCTTCCAGATTATGGAAAAAGGGCATGCATTACGAGCATTGGGCGGGCCAGGATTTAACGGAGGAGTTGCCGGATGCGCCCCATACAGAGAAAGTGTTTGAAAAGTTTTCGCCCATCGGGAAGTTAATAAGATGATTTTAATCGCAGATAGTGGCTCCAGCAAAACAGATTGGAGAGTAATTCACAAGGATGGCCGAATCAGCCAGCATAGAGGAGTAGGGTTTAATCCTTATTACCAGACGTCCGAAGAAATGGCGATTGAAATGCGACATGATTTCCTCATTAATCTGGAAAGTGAGATTGAAGAAATATATTATTACGGAGCAGGTTGCTCTGTCGAAAAGAGGAAAGAAGAAGTCAGGACTGCTCTTGGTACTATTTTTCCGAAAGCAAAAATCAACGTTGATCATGATCTTTCCGCAGCGGCTCATGCTACATGTGGTCATCAATCCGGTATCGCTTGCATTTTGGGCACCGGCTCGAATAGCTGCGATTATGACGGCAAATCAATAATAGATACTCGTCCGGCACCTGGATTTATTTTGGGCGACGAGGGCGGAGGAGGATATATTGGGAGAAAACTTCTGAGTGATTTCATTCACGACGAGATGCCTGCGGAAATTAAAGAAGAGCTAATCAAACGGTTTCATTTGGACGCTCCGACGATTCAGGATCACGTTTATCGTCAACCATTTCCCAACCGATACATGGCAAGTTTTTGTCGATTTATAACTGAGAATAAGTCTAATCCCTATTGTTACATGCTTTTCTACAATTCCTTTCAGGATTTTTTCAAAAAGTATGTCTTAAAGTATAAAAACTATCAGGAGAAGCCGGTAAACTTCGTGGGTTCGATCGCCTATTACAACAGTGATATCCTTCGGAAAGCTGCTCTGGATGCCAATATCCAAACCAATCTTATCATAGAAAGTCCGATTGCCGGACTCACACTTTACCATCAAGAAATCCTATGAAATCAAGCATTACGCAAGTGACTCAAACTGGAATGATTATGGGACATGCGAGATTCCATCTGGCCATTAAAAAACAAACTATAATCAGATGAAAGTAACTGAAAGCACTTCGCACTATGATAATCTTGAGCAAATGGGAATTTCCGAATTGCTCCAAAATATCAACGCAGAGGATCACAAGGTTCCGGAGGCTGTTAAAGCGGTCATTCCTGCTGTTTCAGCTTTGGTGGGACAAATTGTCCCGCGGATGGAAAGAGGAGGAAGGTTGATTTACATCGGAGCCGGGACGAGTGGGAGACTAGGAGTTTTGGATGCTTCAGAGTGCCCTCCCACTTTTGGAGTTCCGCATGATTGGGTGTTAGGATTAATTGCCGGAGGAGATTCTGCGATTCGCAAAGCAGTAGAAAATGCTGAAGATGATGCCGAGCAAGCCTGGAAAGATATTCTGGTTTATGGCTTTAATGAAGATGATACAGTAATCGGAATCGCTGCATCCGGATCGACTCCCTATGTAGTTGGAGGTGTAAATTCAGCAAAAGCTAATGGCTTATTGACCGGTTGTATCACCTGCAATCCCGAATCACTACTCGCCTCATGTGTGGACTTTGCAATTGAGGTAGTTGTAGGTTCTGAGTTTGTGACGGGTAGTACACGAATGAAAGCAGGAACAGCGCAAAAGCTGGTTTTGAATATGATTTCCACGACAGTGATGATCAAACTGGGTCGTGTCAAAGGAAATAAAATGGTAGATATGCAACTTTCCAACGCAAAATTGGTGCAAAGGGGAACGAAAATGATTATAGAAGCGACTGGATTGGATGAGAAAACGGCTCATGAATTATTGCTTTCCGAAGGCTCAGTAAGAAAGGCGACAGAATATTATTACAAAAACAGAGCATAATCAGGCCAATAAATATTTTTGAAAGCCATAGAAGTAAATCCCCACTTTGCCCGTATCTTTGCACCCCGATTAAGCGTTTGAAAACCAAGCGCTTAATTTTCTCAACTCTATACAGCAGTGATGCTGCAACTCCATGAAAAGAAACAATTCAAACAAACCATTTTTAAAAGAGGGTCGAAAAGATTCTGATTCCTCTAAGTCCGCTGGCAAAAGCAGCTACCAGGGCAAATCCAATTCCGGCGAAAAGGGCAAAGACTTCAGATCTGACAAACCTGGCGCCGGTAAAAAATCCTTCGGAAAAAAGGATGACTCATTCTCCAAATCTTCTTTTGGCAAAAAGCCTGACTTTAAAGGCTCCTTTGGAGAGAAGAAATTCGGAAGCAAATTCAAATCAGAAGGCGCCAATCGATTTGACAAAAAGCCTTCTTCAGGAGAAAGCAAAGGAAGATATTCAGACTCATCTGACCGTCCGAAAGGAGAAACGTTCGGCCCGAAAAAGTTTGAAGATAAAAAAGGAAGCACATTCGGTAAGAAGCAATTCTTCAACAAAAGAGAAGATGAATCATCTTCAGAGCGCCCAAGAAGAGATGATTTCTCGGCAAAAAAATTCCCGCCAAAAGATAATTCGGGATTTGACAAAAAGCCTTCCTTCGGAAGTAAGCCTGAAAGATTTTCTTCCTACGATCGTCCAAAGAAAGATGGCGGTGAAGGAAAGAAATTCGAGAAAAGAGATGGAGGAAGTTTCGAAAAGAAAAATGCTTTTGGAACCAGGCCTGAAAAAGATTCTTCTTCGGATCGTCCAAAAAGAAATGAGTTTGGAAGCAAGAACTTCGAAAAAAAAGGAGAGGGGATATTTGATAAAAAGCCATCTTCTGACAACAGAGAGGAGCGCTCTTCCTATTCAGACCGTCCAAAAAGAAACGAATCCGGAAGCAAGAACTTTGAAAGAAGGGGTGAAGGTATTTTTGATAAAGACCCTTCATCAGGTAGAAGAGACGAAAGTTCTTCTTCTTCAGATCGCCCGAGAAGAGATGATTCTGAGGGAAAGAAATTTGAAAAGAAGGATGACGGCAGATTTTCGAAAAAGCCATATGCGTCCAAAAGAACGGATGATTCCTCCAATTCCAATCGACCAAAAAGAGACGATTCTTCAGGTAAAAAATCCGGAGGGGGAGACGATTTTGACTTTGACAGACCAGCAAAAAGAGACGTAAAGTCAGATGCGCCTTACTCCAATGAAGGAGGAAAGGGCATGGTTTACAAAGGTAGAGGCCGTGATCAGAAACCAGTTTTTGAGCCAAAAAAGGAAGGGTTGTCGGAGCCTAAACCTGCTCAAAAGCAAGGATTTGGAAAAAGCAGATTCCGCCCAACTGAAGAAAACTTGGAAAGACCTGACTATAACTTTGATGCTTTGCCAGCCAAAAAAGCAAAGGGAAAAGAAGAGGATGGTACTTTTCGATTGAATAAATACATTTCGAATTCTGGTATTTGTGGCAGAAGAGAAGCGGATCAATTGATCGCTAAAGGCTTGATCACTGTTAATGGTGAGGTCACAACAGAACTTGGGTTGAAAGTAAAGCGAACAGATCGCGTAGTTTATCAGGGAAAGAAGATCAATCCTGAAAAGCCTGTTTATGTTTTATTAAATAAGCCGAAGGATTTTATCACGACTACTGAAGATCCGATGGAGCGGAAGACTGTGATGAGTTTAGTGAATAATGCATGTGAAGAGCGCATTTTCCCTGTCGGAAGATTGGATAGAAATACTACCGGTTTACTTCTTTTTACAAACGATGGAGAACTTGCCGCGAAGCTTTCACATCCATCCAATCAAGTGAAAAAGATTTATCAGGTGACACTTGACAACCCAATTACTCAAAAACATGAAGAGGCAATCCAGGAAGGTTTAACTCTTGAGGATGGTCCTGTGACTGTTGATGACATGCAGGTGCTTTCAAAAGATCGCACCATCATTGGACTTGAGATTCATATAGGTAGAAACCGAATCGTAAGGCGTTTATTTGCGCACCTTGGTTATGAGGTGACGGCGCTCGATCGGGTGATGTATGCAGGACTTGACAAAAAAGACCTGAAACGTGGTCATTACAGGTTCCTTTCGGAGCAGGAAGTGATCAGGCTGAAATATTTTGTATAAATGATAAGCTCCCAAATCGGGAGCTTTTTTTATGCAAAACCTTTAAGGTTTTGAAGAAGATCTTTCTTTGTCATCAATCCTCCTTTTCTCCAGAGGATTTTGCCTCGCTTGAAAAGAATATAATGCGGAATAGACCGGACTCCAAATTGCTGGGATAGTTGAGGATGCTTATCGACGTTTACTTTTAGAAGTTTAACCTTTCCTTCCAGTTCGGCCAATACTGTTTGAATAATCGGATTCATCGTTTGGCAAGGGCCGCACCAATCGGCATAAAAATCCACCAGAATTGGTTCCTGGCTTTGGCTTATCTGGTCTTTTAGGTTCTTCTTTGGCATAGCCGAAAATAAAAAAAACCGGTCGTTAAACCGGTTTTAGATTCTGTTTGCTGTAATTATTTCACAGCTGCCGGAGGCGTAGGAATAGCAATTCCGAGTTTAGTCAAAACCAACTCAGTGAATTTATCTTCCTCTTTAGTGTAAAGTAAAATTGGTGATTGACCTGCAGTCTCAGCGAATATGTGAGAGTAGTTGTTTTCAGCTGCTACTACATTTATAGCATTGATTACTTTAGTCTGAACTGGCTCCAATAGCTCCTGAAGTTTTCTCTGATAGCTAGTCTGAGCATCTTGCTCATACTTCTGAAGATCGCCTTGCAGTTTGGTAAGTTCACCTTCTTTTGCTGCTCTTGCCTCTTCTGTCATGGTAGCTGCTGCTGCTTGATAAGTCTGAACCTGCTTCTGAAAATCGGCTGCCTTAGTTTGGATGTTTGTTTGGAGCTGGGTCTGGTAATCTTGGATATCAGCACCGATTTGCTCCATTTCCGGCATCATATCCATGATGAGTTCCACATTGGTGTAGCCAATTTTAATTTCCTGAGCCTGAGCTGCGAATCCTACGCAAAGCAACGCAATTGCAGAAAGGATAACTTTTACTTTCATCATTATGAGTTTTATTTATTTGTTGTCTTCTATTCCTAATTCTTCCAGGACAAACTCTGAATAGTCATGTCTTGGATCTGTGTAAATGATACCCGTTGGTACCGAGGCTTTGTCAAATAACATTGCCAAGTTATTTTTTCTTGAAATTTTTTCTATCGCATCGTAGATTTTTGATTGGAGAGGCTGGAGTAATTCCGCTTGTTTTTGGAAGTACTGTCCGTCAATTCCGAATATACGGCTGTTGAACTCTTGGGATTCTTTTTCTTTCAATTTGATAGCTGCTACTCGCTGTTTGTACATCTCCTCTGTCAGCAAAACTTCTTCTGCTTTTAGAAGAACATAGAGTTCTTTGATCTCTTTATCCAAATTTTGTGCCTCTTTCTTCCATTCACTACTCAGGGTCGACAGCTCTTGTTGTATGATTTTGTAGTCCGGGTGCTTGTTTAGAATAAACTCTGAATCAATATATCCGAACTTCTGACCCACCACAGGCATTGCCTGAAGCATAATGAGGATCAAAAATACAATTTTTAGTGATTTATTCATGGCTATCGGGAAGTTTCGGGGACTTAATGAAATCTCCTTTTGAAATTTCAATTTTGCATAAATTAACTAATTCCCTTCCTGATTTCAAGATTATCTGAACTGTTGGCCAATGGTGAAGTGGAATTGGGTTCCACTTGGTTTAGTTGTTCCGGGAACAGTATCAAAACCATAACCCCAATCCACACCCAACAGACCAAATGCAGGCATAAAGATCCTTGCTCCAAAACCGGCTGATTTGTAGAGATCATAAGGGTTGAAATCCTGGTAAGAACCCCAGTTGTTTCCCGCTTCTGCAAATCCTAATAAGAAGATGGTCGCTGAAGGATTTGGTGACACCAGGAATCTGACTTCCATTACATATTTGTTGTACACAACTCCCCCATAAGGATCCGGATTAGCGGTACCTCTTGTTTCCTTTCCAGGAGTGATGGTTTGATTTTCATAGCCTCTTAATCCAATTATTTCCTGACCAAGAGCGAAGTTGTTGAAGGTCATTCCGTCTCCTCCCATCACAAATCTTTCCAGAGGAATGATTCCGATTTTATTTCCATAAGATCCCAGGAAGCCCATGTGCGCTCTTGCGCTCGCCACCCACTTGGATGATCCAAAGATTGGGGTATAAATAGAGGCATCAAACATCCACTTATGGTATTCCAGCCATTTGTACTTCTCCTGGTCTGAGGATTCTTCGGTTATGTTTGGATTTAAAGCAGTGTAGGGAGGTGTAAAGGTTGTTGCTAAAACGATGTTAGATCCAAGACGGGGGAAAATTGGGTTATCCACGTTATTTCTTGCGATTGTATTTTTAAATGCAATACTATTTGAAGTACCGGTAGGATAGCTGAGCCCGAAGGAAGTTCCATATTGATTGAACTCATAAATTTGGAATTGCAGGGCATTGCTTACACTGAAATAATCATCAGGCCATGTCACACGCTTTGCCAATCCTAAAGTCACACCTGTGATCTTGAAGAATCCAAGTTCTTTGCCAAAGTTGTTTTGATTGAAAAAATCTATCTGTCTCTGAACTGAATGATTGAAGGAAAAGCTTAGGGCATTTGGTTTTTTTCCTCCAAACCAAGGCTCTGTTAGAGATACAGAGTAATTTTGGAATGATTGACCATTTGCCTGAATACGCAAAGAAAGTTTTTGGCCATCTCCAACAGGAAGCGGATCCCATTTGTCAAAATCACCAATATTTTTGATCGAAAAGTTGTTGAAAACTAGCCCTACTGTTCCTACAAAACCATAGAATCCGCCCCAGCCACCTGACAATTCGATTTGGTCATTTGGTCTTTCTTCAAGTTCAAAAGTGATGTCAACAGTTGCGGCTTCAAAATTTGGTCGTAAATCAGGATTGATTTTCTCCGGATCGAAATAGCCCAAAGTCGACAATTCCCGGATAGTTCTTACCAAAAGCGCTCGGTTGAATTTTTGACCCGGAAGAATTCGGATTTCCCTCATTACCACGTGATCTGATGTTCTTTCGTTTCCTTTTATGCTTACACTGTTTACGGTAACCTGTGGACCTTCAAAAATTCTCATTTCGAGGTCAATTGAATCACCGGCAACATTTACTTCCACAGGATCAATGCTGAAAAACAAATATCCATCATCCTGGTAAAGCGAACTTACGTCGTCACCTTTCTGAGGATCGTAATTAAGGCGCTTGTCTAATTTTTCTTTGTCGTAGACATCACCTCTTTTGATTCCAAGTTTTGCTTGCAATATCTCATCGGGGTGAATGAAATTGCCGGCAAAAGTAATATTTCTGTAATAGTATTTTTGCCCTTCTACCAGTGAGATGTCGATGTTAATTTCATCTTCTGCGTAATCGTAAATCGAATCATTCAGAATCTTGGCATCCCGGAAACCTTGACTATTGTAGTAATCGATCACAAGGTCTTTGTCGTTTCTGTACTCCTTCGGGATAAATTTAGATCCCGCGAAGAAGTTTAATTTGAAGTTCTTATTGATGTATGTTTTGACATCATCTTCAGAAGCTGAGTCTGTGTAGAAGAGTGTGTTTTTCCAATCTTCAACATTTGCGTCGGTTGCTCTTGAGTAAAGATCTTTGAATATGCTTACTCGAGGGTATTCATGGGTTTTCTTCAGTTTACTTTTTACTGCGTAATCTGAAATTTCTTCGTTTCCAAAAACTTTGATTTCATTGATTTTCACCTTTGTTTTTGGATCCACTTCAAACCTTAGCTTGACACTATTTGGAATAGTCGTATCACGCTCCTGAATGATTTTTACATCGGTATTGAGAAAGCCTTTATCGAGGTAATATTTCTCAATGTTCCTTTTGGCGGTATTTAATACATCGTCTCTGACAACCCGACCACGAATATTCACTTTATCCTTAAGCTCGCTTTCCTGGGTTTTGCTGATTCCGGAAAATTCTACTCTTGAGAATCTTGGACGCTCGGTTAAATCCAAAAGAAGATATATGTCATCACCCTCTACCTTGGTCACCAAAACTTTGACGTCCCCGATGATTCCTTGTCCCCAAAGTTTCTTGAGTGCATTAGAGATCGCATCTCCCGGGACTTCAATGACGTCATCTACCTTGAGCCCTGATAGGGAAAGTATGGCGATTTCGTCAAGTGTCGTTAATCCGACCGCTTTAATTTCGGCAATTCTATATTTCTGTGGTTTGGAGTAATTCAACTCCATAATATTGATCGGTTTTGTATTGGCGTAGCGACTTTGACCCAATCGAACTTGAGCCAAAGAGGAGCTTGCCAAAACAAGACAAAACAGAACCAGTAAACTTTTTTTCATGAATTACTTAAGATTTAACTTGCTCACCTGTCATTCCGAATCTTCTTTCCCTTTTTTGGAAATCTTGGATTGCGGCGATCAGATGCTCTCTTCTAAAATCCGGCCATAGCACAGGTGTAAAATAAAGCTCTGTGTAGGCCAGTTGCCAAAGTAGAAAATTGCTTAGTCTGTACTCTCCGCTTGTTCTGATCATTAATTCAGGATCAGGGATTCCGCGGGTTTCCAGATGGTCGGCCATCACTTGTTGGGTGATGTCTCCCAGTTTTAATTTTCCTTCAGAGACTTTTTGAGCAATGTGCCGGGCAGCTTGGGTGAGTTCCCACTGACCACTATAGCTTAGCGCAAGGATCACGGTGAGACCAGTGTTTTTGGAAGTGGTGTTTTTAGCTTCCGCAAGTTTTTCGAATGCGGACCTGGGAAGACTGTCGATGTCGCCGATGCTTTGCAAACGGATGTTATTTTTCATCATCATAGGGACCTCGTCTGTGATTGTTTTCACCAGGAGTTCCATAAGCGCGTTGACTTCTTCTTGTGGTCTTGACCAGTTTTCCGTAGAAAAGGAAAAAAGAGTCAGGTATTCCACTCCGAGGTTTTCGGCACCTTCGATGGCGTCCTTAACAGCCTGTATAGCATGTCTGTGACCAAATATTCTCATGGCGCCTTTCTTTTTGGCCCATCGGCCATTGCCGTCCATGATAATTGCAATATGTCGGGGGATTCTTTCTCGGTCTAATGCGTCCTTCATTCCAGTATTTTCCGAATACCTCACTTTTTTGGAGGTACAAAAATGCTATTTCTTTTCCAATAATTAACCCTAAGATATAATTAATTAATAGGCATAGCATTGTGTACTGGCGAAAGTATAGCTTATGGTAAGGCCTAAAAAATAATACCAGTCTTTATCATTTGGATTACCATAATTGACACCATAAAGCTTGTTTGGATTAGCAGGATCATAAAATCTCGGAACTGGCGGTTCTTTGCTGTCCACCTTGTCTAAATAGTCTGTCAGTGTTGGTCTGAATCCCAATTCAGCAGCCAGGCCCCATTGATCATTTAACCTGTATTTCACACCTCCGCCAAAAGGAATCACCACTGTACTCAAGTCATAATTAGTCGAAACGTTATAACCATAGGTATTGCCTTTTGCTAAAAAAACCGTGTACCCCAAACCGAAAAATGCATAAGGGGAAAATCTGAATTGTGAATCATATCTTAAGAAATCCAGAAAGTTGAATTCCATAACAGCTGATCCCTCAACAGCTCCACCGCGAAACCTTGCATCGCGGATATTGGCGGATTGGTCTATAGGTCTAACGCTATCTTCTGCCTGAAGTAAAGCGACACTCAAACCCACTCTCAGAGTCCACACATTGTCAAAATTTCTCTTGCCAAACAACGTTCCTTGGGGCCCTAATTGGCCCAAATCTATTTTCCTGATAATATCCCCGGTGTAGGTTGCTACTCCGAGGCCGCCTCCTATTTCGTGTTTCTGCGCTCTTGACTCAGAGTTGAATCCGATGAAAAGTACAACTAAAATAAATAAGTGACTAAGAATCTGAAAATTGACCTTTTTCAAGACGATGCAAGTTATGAAGTACCTAACGTTTAAAAAACGCATCTTGGTATTTACCGGGTTAATAATTGTTAAGCTATGGGAGTGTAAATTTACCGATTTATCGGTTAAATCAATTCCTCATATCCAATCCCCAATTAAGCTTTTGTCTGAGGGTATCAAAGAAATGATAATGAGGTAATTTTACCAATTTTGCACAAAACGGTGCCTTTTTCACTGTTAACTTCAAATCTGAAGATATTGAGGTGGATCGGGAATCGAGGGAAATTAGAAACTTCTCTGATCGTCCTTCTATTTCAAAGCTGATCTCACTCTCATCCGAAACAATTATCGGTCTCACATTAAGATTATGTGGGCTTACCGGAGTAATCACGAGATTTTTTGCTCCGGGAGTAATTAACGGACCTCCGCAACTCAGAGAATAGCCTGTAGATCCGGTTGGGGTGGAGACAATCAAACCATCCGCCCAATAACTATTCAGGTATTTGCCATCGATGTAGGTATGCACTGTAATCATCGATGAAGTATCTCTCTTGTGGATAGTAAACTCATTCAGTCCAAAATTGATCCCGTTAAACAATCTGCGCTTACAGTGAAGTGAAATGAGGATTCTTGATTCGATTTGGTAGTTTCCTGTTGCGAGGTTTTTTATAGCTCCCTCAATATTTTCTTTTGCTACAGTGGCCAAAAAACCAAGTCGCCCAGTATTCAACCCAAGAATGGGGATTTCTAAATCACCAACTTCACAAACTGCATCCAGTAAGGTACCATCTCCGCCAATAGAAATCATGAAGTCCATGGACTTGATTGCTTTCCGGTTTTCCAAAACTTTATAATGGAGTGACTTATTCCCACTCATTTTGAGTTGGCGGTCAAATTCCTCCGTGACAAATATTTCTATTTGATGCTTTTCAAGTTCTGAGAACAAAATCTGGATGTAGACAAAAAACTCCGCTTTTAACGTAAGGCCATGCAGGGCTACCTTCATGCCTCAAATATCTAAAAATCGCAACAAGTTTCCGATTCTGTCTTCCTCGCCGCTTACTCCTGATTCTTCTTGGTAATGATCCAAAATCTTGAAGCCAAATCGTTCCAAGGTCGCTTTGATATGCCTAAGTTCAGGTTTATCAAGCTTTAAAGTCAGCTTTATTTTGGAATCGTCGAGCGGATCACTCGTGATGAATGAACTCAAAACTTTTGTGTTTTCTGATTCTATTATCCTTGCAATCTCAGCCAAACTATAATCAGTCATATTCATTGACATGATCAACACGCTTCCTTGCGATTGGATGGAAAGACTGTCTGCGAAAGCAGCAATGGAATCTTCCATTGTTACTACCCCGATGAAATTCTTATCACGGTCAAGGACTGCTACCAGATTGGAATGCTGCTCAGCGCCTACGCGCAAGACATCGTAGATATGCTTATCTGAATAAACCCAGCAAGCAGAATTAGCCAGTTCGACTTCGGATATCAATTTTGCGGGATTATTGAGATCAAAAATTATTTCGTCCCGAATCAATCCCAGAAATTTTCCCTGATCCACCACCGGCAAAACATTGGTGCGAATTTCCTCCATCCAAGCCAGTGCCATCCCGGTTTTATCGGTTAGTTTCAGCGGGGGGATATGATTATTAATGAATTCGTAGGCCTGCATATATGAAATATAGGGAATGAATTTAATTTTTAAAACGCAGGTGAGTATATACTTGTTCCCGATTTTGGCTTGTGTTATTTAATACCTTCTTCAGAAAAAAAAGTGGTTGTGCAAAATCCCTAAAAGAACACCTCCTGCAATTATCATCGGGGATGATATTTTAGTGAATTGCAAGAGTGCATAAGTGGCCAGGATAAAAATAATATTCAGGACATTGGCCTCCAAGGGCTCAAAAAGAAGGTAAGCTGCCGCAATGAGCATCCCGCAGGATACTGCATTGATTCCTTCCAAAGCAGCTCTGACCGGACGATATTTTTTGAGTTCATCCCAAAATCGAATCACGAAGAAAATCAAAAATATTCCGGGAAGAAAAATTCCCGCTGCTGCTATGATTCCCCCGATGAAGAATCCTGCAGTCCCAAATTCCCGCATTGATAAAGCACCTACATAAGAAGAAATACTGAAAGTGGGTCCGGGGATGCCCTGTGAAATAGCATATCCTGTCAAAAATTCCTCGGAAGTCAAGTAATGCTTAAAGTCCACAAATTCGGTGTATAAATAAGGAACGAGGACTTGCCCACCTCCGAAAATCAAGCTTCCGTTTCGATAGAAATTCTCGAAAAGCTTAACAGGCTGATATTGGGTAACCGCACCAAGGGTTGCTGCCAAAATCAATACACCGCCCCAAAGGTAAAAGTTGGACCACTGAATCTTGAGCGGAGCATCTTTTTCAAGTTTTGGCTGCTTTTTGTATTTGATCGATGTACTCAAACCGCCTATTACCAAAAGCACCGGGAAAACATAGGGTGAACTGTAGAAGAATGAAACGAAGGTTGAGATTAACACCAAAACCATTGCTTCGGTACTCTGAACCATCTTTCCAATGGTTTTTTGGGCAGCAAAAATAATAAAACCGATAGCCATCGGCTGTATGAATTTTGCAAAATTAAGAGCGCCGGGGGTGTTTTCCTGTAAGAAATTGATCAGAATAGCAGCTCCAATCATGATCAGAGTGGCAGGAAGTATCCAGACAACTAAGGCCAGGTAGGCCAAGTTTGGTCCTCCAACTCTATAACCGATTGCAGAAATCAATTGTGTGGAAGCTGGACCCGGGAGCATGTTGCAAAGTGCATTCAGCTCCCAGAGTTCATCTTCAGAAATGTAATTTCGTTTTTTCACCATCCGCTCTAGCAGCATGGCAAGGAATGCTTGCGGGCCGCCAAATGCAGTCAAGGAAAGGACAAAAATGTCCTTCAGGAAAAGGTAATATCGTACCTTTTTGACTGACATTCCTTATTTCCTGAGTCCAAGTTCGCGAAGTCTCTCTTCTAGGAATTCTCCTGCGGTGACATCTTCATATTGTTTCGGATGAGTCTCATCAATGCAGTTTTCCAGACAGGTCAGATCCATTTCAGATCGGGGATGCATGAAGAAAGGAATCGAGTACCTGCTTGTATGCATCATTTCTCTCGGAGGATTTACGACTCGGTGAATGGTTGACTTAAGTCTTTTATTTGTCAGTCGCTCGAGCATATCGCCTACATTGACCACCAATTGATCCGGAAGTGCTGTGATGGGAATCCACTTTCCATCTTTGCGCAGCACCTGAAGCCCGTCTGCACTAGCTCCCATCAATAGGGTGATCAGATTGATGTCACCATGCTCTGCTGCTCTCACAGCATCTGTGGGTACTGCATCCGGATTTTCGATAGGGAAATAATGGATCTGTCTCAAAATGGAGTTACCATGAACGATCTTTTCGTCGAAGTAATCTTCAGGTAGCTTCATAAAGATGGCAATTGCCTGTAGCATTGCTTTTCCTGCAGTTTCCAAAGTTTGATACGCTTCAATTGCATCATTTTTGAACTGCTCAATCTCTGATGGCCAAAGGTTTTCAGGATACTCTGACTTGATAGGATCTGAATCCGGAATAAATGAAACCTCCTGACCCACATGATAAAATTCTTTCAAATCTCCCGTGTTTCGGCC
>JBILPR010000246.1:0-6647 GCA_044373795.1 Algoriphagus sp.
AGTTTTCGTAAGGGAAAAATTGATTTTTCAACCCAATTGCATTGGCGGCTCTGGGAGGAGGACATTCCCCAAAAGGATCTTGGATGGTGGCCTCATCAAGGCAAGAAACCAAAACCAGCAAAAGTAGGTGGATCAATGAAATGACCAGAGTCATTTTGAAAACCTTTTTGGTGAATAGATTTTTCATTGTCTTTGATTAAATCTCTTCCGAATCTGACTTTCTGATAAATTTAACTAATAAATGATCAATGAGTTGTGGAAATGGCGATTTGATTTTCAATCTTTCGGAATCGAATCTCGTAAACCAACCAAACAAACTATTGTCTCACTCATGAAAAAAATACTTACGCTCGTTTTGATTCTTTTTTCCGTTCAATTTATTCACGCCCAGGAAACTGAGTCTCTACCGACTCAATCTGTTTTTGTTGAGCTTGGAGGTGCTGGTTTGCCATACAGCTTCAATTATGACTTTAGATTCGATAAGACCAAAATGGATTCCTGGGGGATGAGAGTTGGCGCCGGAGGCTACTCGGTCAGTGACGGTGACTCATTTTTCTCAATTCCGGTGATGGTTAACAAGCTTTTCGGAAAAGGTCCTCATTATTTTGAATTAGGGCTTGGCGCTACCTTTTTCACTTTTTCACAGCAAACCTATAACAATGTCAGCTGCTATTATGATCAAAATGGCCAGTACATCTGCAATGAATCCACTTCCACATCTGATTTCAGTTTTATTTTGCCGGTTGATGGATCACCCAGCGTTATGGGTACTATGAATTTTGGATACAGAAGAATCCCTGTTGACGGAGGATTTACATGGAAAGTGAACCTCAACCCAATTTTCAACAACAATGGTTTTTGGCCTCTTTATGCGGGAATAGGATTGGGATATGCTTTTTGATTCCGTTGTAAGTCGGGATTAAGGGATCAGATTAAATTCTCTTCAATCAGTCCACGGGACTGAATGTAAGTTTTGAATCTGGAAAGAGGGAAGGAATTCGGCGGTGCCGCATTTCTTCCCTCTTCTTTTAAATAATAAACTTCCTGTGGATTAAGCTTTGGTTGGTGAGCACTTGTGCTGAGCGTGTCTCAGTAAGTCGAACTAAGTCGAGGCCAAAATGAGGTTAAGTTTAGGGGAAAGAATTGTTAAAATCGGGATTTAAAAACTGACCTCACGAAAGTTTAAATTTCAAACCCATAATCCCGCTCGACCAGGCAAATCCTTGTCTTATAAGCTGAATACCATTTTTCGCGCCCCAATCTCTGAGCCAGAAGATGGTCCGTTTCCTGCTTCCAGTTTCGGATTGCATCCAAGTTAGCCCAATAACTCACCGTAATCCCCAATCCATCCCGGACGGATTCATGTCCTAAATATCCGGGTTGAAGTTCAGCAAGTCTCACCATTTCATCAGCCATCTCTCCGTATCCTTCCTCAATTTCTGTTCTGAGGCTAGAGAAAATCACCGCATAATAGGGAGGGGCAGGAGTTCGGGCGATCATGATTGATTCTGGTAAGGCAAGTATTCCATCCAATCTGCAGTTTGTCTGGCCAGATCTAATCCAAAAGTTTGTTCAACCAGAAATAGGGAAAGATCAATTCCCGCAGATATTCCCGCTGATGTGTAAATACGTTCCGAGCTTTGAACGAATCTCAATTCAGGCTTGGGAATGCCGGAAGGGGAGACATCCTTCATGCTTTCGAAAGTACTTCGATGTGTGCAAAAAGGTCTATCATCCAAAAGGCCTAGTTTTCCTAAAATCCTGGATCCGGAGCAAACGCTCATAGTCCATTCTGTTTGAGCAATGCGGGATTTGAGAAGGTCCAAAACAAGTGGCTGTTGAATGACTTTTATACTTCCAACACCACCGGGAATAACCAAAAAATCACAAACTGGTAGATTTTCCAATCCATAATCCGGCAGGACCTGAAGGCCATTCACTGTCCGAACCAGATTCGCCTCTGCTCCGAAAGTGAACACTTTCAGCGTTTGATAATTGGAAAGTTGAGAGGCGACTGAAAAAACTTCAAAAGGTCCGGCAAAGTCAAGGACTTCAACTCCATCAAAAACAAAAATCCCCAAATGCTGCATAGTCATTTCAAATTAGAAATCGAAGGTAATTACTTGTCTCTGGAAATGCTGAACGATTTTTTGAATCATTTTCTCTCCCCATCGAGTTCAATGGGGAAATTTCATTTTTCATGATCAACGGTTGAGTTTTTAGCGGATTCAATAATTATTTTAGCCTGAAGTTGGAATTTTGGAATTATTTCTACCTTTGGTTTCGTTCAAATACTAATGCATCTATTATTAAGCCTCCTTCCATTTTTACTTCGGCTGACTTTGGTTTTCCAAGGTCCTGCTGCGGAGGCTGTTCTGATTTCTCCTACTGATTTAATCGCCTTTTCCGACGAGGTCAACAACCGTGGAGAAAATTTTAAAGTCTTTTCTTCAGAAGCTATTTTCCCGCAATCTGCTCGAAAGCTTGAAACGGAAGAGAAAGAGATCGAATTTTTTGATCTGTTTATTGATAGTAGCTTTCGAACTACCTCATTTTATTACGTTGCTGACACTTCCTTATTGTACTTTGATCATAGGAAGATCCGCAATAAGCCCCATCTATACGACCTTTTTCATACCTGGAAGACTCATCTGAGTTAATTTTTAGCCTTATCAGGCAATGAATTATCGGTTATCGCCGAAAAAGCCACTGCAATAGTTATTGCTGGGAGGATTCATTATACACTCAGATTAAATTTTCATGAAACATACTAAGCATGCTCGTGCCAATGGCATCGAGGAGATTTTGCATGAACTCAAGCATTTTCTCCCTGCCCAGGCACCACTAAAGGACTTTGTTCACCATAATACGCTGCATGCATTTCAACACATGCCCTTTCATCAGGGACTAAAGCAAGCAGGAACTCAATTTGGCTATAAATGCTATTTGCCTCTGGAAGATTACCGGACCCTTTATCGGGCAGGAAAAATAAACAGAGAAATCCTCCAAAATGTCCTGATAGATCATTTTGGGAAAAATGAAGCTCAGGACTGGATTATTAAGCTTTTGGATCAAAAGGCATATCCGGAGGTTTCTTCCAAAGTTGGATCATTCAGAGGTCACTGGAGGTCGGAATATCATTTCAATCTTGATAAAGTAACCCACCCGTTTCTATTCAGAATCTTATCGGCATATCTGGATCAGGGTATCTCCATCTGGTCTTTCCCTGGCAATTCAGACGGGTTTTTGGACGCCATCCGTGCTATTCAGAAAGAAAGCTATTCTTCAATTCTGAAAACCAACCGCGCTAAAAAACTCCTTTTTGATCCTGAATTAAGCATCGAAAAGGTATTGGAAATCCTTGTAGGAAATCCGGAAGGATATGGCTGGTACCTTTTTGACCAGCAATTTTCACATCCGGGTTGGTCTGGAATGGTTTCAGTGCTGGAGAGTCAGCCGGAGTCATTGCTCGATGCCAAAACAATCACGCTTCAGGACTTGATCCTTTTCGAATGTCTTCTGGAAATAGATGCCTTGGATCAGAAATTTGGTGAAAACTGGATTCCGATTGGGATCAGATTTCCTGTCAAAACTCAGGACCTATTCGTCACCAGCCCTTTTGAGCAGCAGGATCTGATGCTTCAAATGTGGCAGGAAGCTTACGAATGGAGCTATTACGATGAGGTTTTGGCAGGTATCAGTTACGTGAAGCCGGTGGAGCAATCTTCCGCTACACCAAGCTTCCAAGCGATGTTTTGCATCGATGATCGCTCTTGTTCTTTCCGAAGGTATTTGGAAATGTTGGACCCAAATTGTGCCACATTCGGTACTCCCGGATTCTTCAACGTAGAATTTTATTTCCAGCCTGAGTTTGGCAAGTTTCATACGAAAGTTTGCCCGGCACCGATGACCCCAAAGTACCTGATTAAGGAAACTGCGGATCAGAAAAAGCTCTTAAAAGACGCTCACTTCAATCAAACAAGTCACTCGTTAATCCGAGGATGGGTAAGTGCTCAGACATTGGGATTCTGGTCTGCTCTGAAGTTGGTAAGCAATATCTTCCGACCATCTTCATCTGCGCTTGAAGTTTCTTCTTTCAAGCATATGGACCCAAACGGGACTCTTACCATAGAATATGAAGGAGTGGATGAGGGAGGACTTCAGGTAGGGTTTAAGATTGCCGAAATGGCTGATCGGGTAGAAGGCCTCCTGAAAAGCATCGGGCTTTTGGAAAAATTTTCTCCGATTATTTATACAATCGGCCATGGCGCTTCCAGTATCAATAACACGCATTACGCTGGTTATGACTGTGGCGCATGCTCAGGTCGTCCAGGCTCGGTTAACGCTCGGGTGATTGCACATATGGGAAATGATCCGCGGGTTCGTGAAATCTTAGCCGCACGGGGAATCGTAATTCCTGAAACCACTCAGTTTCTGGGAGGATTGCACGATACGACTAAGGATGAAATCTTCTTTTATGATGCTGAGATTCTGACCGAATCCAACTCAATGTTTCACCGCATGAATCAGGAGCTTTTTGCAAAATCACTGGATATGAATGCGATGGAGCGGTCCAGAAGATTTGTAACTATGGGTAAATCCAAGTCCCTTGATTCACTTCATGAGACGGTAAAAAAGAGAGCTTTTTCTCTTTTCGAACCTCGACCAGAATACAATCACGCGACGAATAGCCTTTGCATTGTTTCCAGAAAATCTACTATAAAAGGGCTTTTTCTGGACAGGAGAGCATTCCTCAATTCTTACGATTATCGGAAAGATCCGGAGGGAATTGCCTTGACCAGGATTTTGGGAGCTGCGGCCCCGGTCTGTGGTGGTATCAATCTGGAGTATTATTTCTCCAAAATGGATAATGAAAAGCTCGGAGCCGGCACCAAACTTCCGCACAATGTGATGGGGCTGATCGGTGTTGCAAATGGTGCTGACGGGGATTTGAGAACTGGTTTGCCTTATCAAATGGTGGAGATTCATGATCCGATTCGTTTGATGTTAATTGTAGAGCAACATCCTGAGGTAGTAATGAATGTGCTTTTGAATAATCCTGCTACCTACGAATGGATCAAAAATTACTGGATTCACTTCGTAGTCTTAGATCCGAGGACAAACGTATTCAATCAGTATCGCGATGGCGGATTTGTGGAATACAATCCAAAAGCTAAAATCACTCAAATCGAGCATTTGAGGGATACCCTGTTGAGCTCAGATCAGAATCTTCCTGTTTACTTAATCGACTCACTTTAATGGAACTATCAGCCTGGATTCAATTCATGATTGGGATACCTCTCGTGGGTTTTGTGATAAGCTTGTTGGTGCCTGAGCGAAAGGAGTATCTGCTTTCCCGAGTGGCTTTCTATACTGCCGGTTTGAATCTGATCAGTGTTTTTGTCTTCCTTGTTTTTTGGGGAATTCAAGGATTCGAAACACTCAATCTGAAGGAATTTACCCTTTACAAAACGAGTGATTTTGAATTTCTGATTGATTTCTTCTTTGATCGGATAGGGGCTGTATATGTGGTCATGGGCGCGCTTTTGACGTTTCTGATTACTTTCTACAGCCGATACTACCTGCATCGTGAGACCGGATATAAGCGGTTCTTCAACACTGTGTTGTTCTTCTATTTGGGATACAACATCACAGTTTTGGCAGGAAACTTTGAAACGCTTTTTGTTGGTTGGGAGATTTTGGGGCTTTCCTCGTTTCTTCTGGTAGCTTTCTATCGTGAAAATTACCTTCCAACCCGGAATGCAATTAAGGTTTTCTCGATCTATCGAATCGGTGATGTGGGAGTTATTCTGGCTATGTGGGCGAGTCATCACCTTTGGCATGAGAATATAACTTTCCTCAAACTGAGCAACGCCGAATTGGTGCATGAGCATTTGATGGGGCATTCTGGAGTAGGGCTTTTCATTTCGGTGATGCTGCTTTTAGCGGCTGCCGCCAAATCCGCGCAGTTTCCATTTAGTTCCTGGCTACCAAGAGCGATGGAAGGACCTACTCCTTCTTCGGCGATTTTCTACGGTTCTCTTTCGGTTCACCTCGGGGTATTCTTGTTGCTGCGAACTTTTCCTTTCTGGGAAAATCAAATCGTCGTGAGAATAATCATTGCCTTGGTTGGTTTGACTACAGCGATCCTGTCGACCATGATTGCCCGGGTGCAGACTTCGGTCAAAACTCAGATTGGTTACGCTTCTCTTACGCAGATCGGGATCATGTTTATCGAAGTGGCCGCAGGTTTAGAAGTGTTGGCTTTGATCCACTTCATGGGAAATGCTTTCCTCAGAACCTATCAATTGCTGGTTTCCCCATCGATTGTGAGCTATCTGATCAGACAGCAGTTCTACGGTTTTGTGCCAAAGGCTAAAGACCAAAAGACAGGATTCGCTTCCAAACTCAAACTTTCCTTCTACATCTGGAGCCTGAAAGAATGGAATCTGGACAAATTGATCAACAGAATAGTTTTCAGACCGTTCAAAAACATCGGGCATAAGCTTGATTTTTTGACTTACAAGTCTGTCCTGTACTATTTCCTTCCAAGCTATTTGATTGGAATCGGCCTTTTAATCATTGGTTATAAAATCCCGTCAGAGATTCATAGATTCCTGCCTTTCGTCTTTTCTTTCATTGCCTTA
>JBILPR010000245.1:0-6647 GCA_044373795.1 Algoriphagus sp.
TATCATAGCTAAAACCAACATCAGATTTGCCGCTCGCATCACAGGAACACGCCCATAACGATCGGAAGTTTTTCCGGCAAGTAATCTGATTCCAAGAGATGAAAGAGTAAAAACTGCGAAAAAGAGGCCTTTATTTTTTATCCCGAGGAAAGAAGAAAAGTCCGGAACTATGGTCAAAACTACTCCGAAAGAAAAAACGGAAAGAAACAAAATTGCCGAAGGAATCAGGACTCGTTTTTCGATGATTTCGTGTCGATTGAGTTTGAACAGACCCAAACTGAGTGGTTCTTTTTCTTTCAACGTTTCTTTCAGTCTGGTCAGGATTAAGATGGAAAAGATGGAAGTGAATGCGGCGCAATAAAAGAGCGTTTCGATCGGCCAGTAAGTTGCTATCCAGCCTCCGATCGCCGGTCCTGCAGCCATTCCCATCGAACCGAACAAGGACTGAATTCCCATTGCTTCACCTCTTTTGTTGAATGGAACGATATCCGCTACATAAGCTGAAGCGCCGGTAGGAGTAAATCCGGCTGAGAATCCATGAGCGAATCGAAGAAATAGAAAACCTCCGACAAAGCTTAAAAGTGGATACATCAAACCAACGACAAAACAAACGCTGGCTCCGACAATCATCACAGGAATTCTTCCAATCTTGTCGGCAAGCTTTCCGCTAAATGGCCTTGAGAGACCTGCCGAAAGAGTAAATAATGCAATGATCAATCCTTTGTATTCTTCCCCACCCATAGAAGACAAATAAGAGGGAAGCTCTGGAATGATCATGTTGAAGGACGAGAAAAAAAGGAAAGAACTCAGGCAAAGCAGAAAAAAATCAAGGGTAAAAAAAGAGGGGATGAGTTTCATATTCTTGCGACGAAAATAAATAAAAGGCCGGTGATAAGCCGGCCTTTCTTAATGTTGCAATTAATCTTTGTTTGCTTCTTCTTCGCTTTGCGCAAGCAGGAAAGCTTTCATAAATTCATTCAGACCTCCGTCCAAAACGTGTTGGGTATCAGAGGTTTCATGTCCTGTTCTTGCATCTTTCACCAACTTGTATGGGTGGAGCACGTAGTTTCTGATCTGTGAACCAAAATCCACCCGAAGTTTGGAAGATTCGATTTTTGCGATTTCAGCATTTCGCTTTTCCAGTTCTACCTGGTAAAGCCTGGATTTCAGCATTTGCATAGCCTTTTCACGGTTGGCAAGCTGGGAGCGCTCGATCTGACAGACCACCACAATTCCTGTAGGCTTGTGCGTCAGCTGAACTTTGGTTTCTACTTTGTTCACGTTCTGACCTCCTGCACCACCTGATCTGGAAGTATGCAATTCGATATCTGCCGGATTGATGTCAATCTCGATCGTATCGTCCACTTCAGGATATGCGTAGACGGATGCAAAAGACGTGTGGCGTCTTCCTCCGGAATCAAATGGAGAAATTCTCACCAATCGATGTACTCCGGTTTCTGATTTCAAAAAGCCGTAAGCCAAAGGACCTTCAAATTCCAATGTGGCAGATTTTATCCCTGCAACTTCACCTTGCTGAACATCTACTTCGCGAACTTTGTAACCGTTTTTCTCGCCCCACATGATGTACATTCTCATCAGGATGGAAGCCCAGTCGTTACTTTCTGTTCCGCCAGCACCCGGGTTGATTTCAAGAACAGCATTGAGCTGATCCTCTTCTCCTGAGAGCATTTTCTTCAGTTCAAGTTCCTCGACAGCAGTTTTTGCTTTGATGAATTCAGCTTTGAGTTCTTCTTCTGAAACCTCGCCTGCACTGTAAAATTCATACAGCACATCGAGATCCTGAATCTGTTGATCCAGTCTTTCGAAAGAACCTGTCCAGCCTTTTCGGGCCTGGATTACTTTCATTGTTTTTTCTGCCTCTTCGGAATCGTTCCAGAATTCTGGTTGGGTCGATATTGCCTCGAGATCTTCTAATTCTTCTTTCTTACGATCGTAGTCAAAGATACCTCCTTAAAGCCGAGGTGCGAGCTTTCAAGTCTTTCAGTTGTTCCGAAGTCATGAGTTTAGGGTTGAAAATGAGGTGCAAAAGTCCGAAAAAAAATCCTTTTATGCTAAACTCATTTGATTATTCCATTCGCATAAGGATAATCTGAATGTTATTTCGCTTTTCATGCTTGAAGGTTTTGAAGCGAAGCGGAAGCATCGCAAGTCCGGTTCCCAAGAGAATCCCTGAAGTAACAGCCACCCCGTCACTGACTTCCAATTCACCATTTTGGTAAACACTATTTACCATTTCGACCGAAATCAAAATTATTCCAGCTCCCAAAAAAAGTGCATTCAGATTTTTCAGTGTACTGTTTCTTTTGTCTTTGTAGTGGATATCAACTTCCAGAATGTCTTCAGGAGAGAGGATATTCTCACTCAGATAGATGAAATCTTTATCGAGACTTACGATTACATCTGTGACAAAATAGCCCAGCTTTTTGCTTTTATAGGTGATTTCTTCTCCTGGATAGAATCGAATTTGAGTTTTTTGATTTGCCCCTCTTTTCAATAATATGAAGTCGCTGGTCTGACCAAAAGAGGGTAGGCAACTTCCAAATAGGAAAATAAGAATTAATGCCTTTTTCATGAAGCTAAGTAAAAGAGAAAAAGCCGACTTAGTTGGTTTGTTTTTGAAATTTTAAAAAAAAAAGCGGGAAGATCTATTCCCGCTTTGATTTAGAATTTGATAATCCATCCGTGAGGATCTGCTACTTCTCCGTATTTGATTCCGTCAAGTTCGGCAAGGATGCGCTTGGAAAATGCATCTTCCGAAATTTGAGGAAGCATGAAGTCTTTACCATTCACATTGATTCGTTCAATATGAGCGATTGTTGCCGCCGTTCCTGTGCCAAAGGCTTCTTCCAAGGTGCCAGCTTCCAAGGCTTTCTGCAATTCTGAAACTGTCAGAAATCTCTCTTCCAAAGGCTGTCCCCAGTCTTGCGCCAGCTGAATCACAGAATCTCTTGTAATTCCTTTTAGGATTGTTCCGGTGTTGACCGGAGCGGTGATGATTATTCCATTGATTTTGAACATTACGTTCATGGTTCCGCTTTCCTCGATTTTGCTGTGGCTTTTGCCATCCGTCCAAAGAAGTTGATCATAGCCTGCCTTTTGAGCCTGCAATGCCGGATAAAGGGAAGCAGCATAGTTTCCTGCAGTTTTGGCGGCGCCGGTTCCTCCTTCAATTGATCGAGTGAAAGTTGTTTCCACTTTTACGCTGACCGGCTTGCTGTAATAATTTCCGACAGGACATGTGAAGATCATAAATCTGTAGCTATCCGAAGGCTTTACTCCAATGTAATTGTCCATTGCAAACATGAAAGGGCGAACATAAAGAGATGCGCCGTGTGCGGTAGGAACCCAATCTCTGTCCAAATCCAGAAGCTGAACCAGGCCTTCCATAAAGATTTCCTCAGGAAGCGAAGGCATGCACATTCTGTCCGCAGATTCATTAAATCTTCTCCAGTTAGCATCTGCACGGAAAATCAAAACTTCACCTGCCGCGTCTTTGTAGGCTTTCATTCCTTCGAAAATAGACTGCCCGTAATGCAAAGCAGCATTGGCAGGATGGATTTCCATCGCAGCATAGGGCTCGATTCTCAGGTCGGTCCATTCTCCATTTTTGTAATCAGCCACAAACATGTGATCACTGATCGTTTTTCCAAAAACCAAATTGGAGAAATCAATTTCTTCTAATCTGGATTTTTTGGTTTTTTCAACCGGTATGGCAAGTGAAGTCTTCATGGGTTTTGCCTTTATTCCGACGTGAGTCGATTATGATAAATGATTAAATTCTGGGTTTCCAGGTCACTTCTTCCACTTCTAAGTCTTGGGCCATTTTTCTACCAAGGACAAAAAGGAAATCTGAAAGCCTGTTTAAGTATTGGATGACTAAGTCGGAAACAGGCTCTAACGAAGCCAATTCCACTGTGATTCTCTCTGCACGGCGGCATACTGTCCGGGCCAAATGACAAAAAGAAACGGATTGATGACCTCCTGGAAGGATAAAAGCAGTCAAAGGAGGAAGCACAGCATCCATCAGATCCATTTGGTCTTCCAGCATCTGAACGTCTTCTGCGTGAAGGTCCGGCTTTTTCACCTTGTCTTTTCCAGGAACTGTAGCGAGATCTGCACCCAATGTAAACAAGCGATCCTGGATTTCTTTGAGTAAATCAGAGCGGAAAGCGTTCACTTTCTGATCTCTCAAGAGTCCGATATAGGAATTAAGTTCATCGATAGTCCCGTAGGCATCGATTCTGAGGTCTGATTTTGGGACCCGCATTCCCCCTAATAATGATGTAATTCCCTGATCTCCTGTCTTTGTATAGATTTTCATCGCCTCTAATATCTCCAGCGACAAAAATAAGAATCTATTTCAAATAACAGGTGCTGATCAGGCGTGAACAGGCATTCCGCGGGAAGGATTTGGATTAATTTTATCAGTTTCCACCAAACCGTCTCTTAATCTCACAATTCTATGTGCATAATGGGCGATATCATCCTCGTGCGTCACCATGATGATGGTATTTCCTTTGGAATGTAATTCGTGGAAAAGTTCCATGATGTCGTGGGAGGTTTTGGAATCCAGGTTACCTGTGGGTTCATCGGCGAGGATGATACTTGGATTGTTTACAAGTGCTCTGGCAATTGCCACACGCTGACGCTGACCACCCGAAAGCTCATTCGGTCTATGCTTGGTTCTGTCTCCAAGACCAACATTTGAAAGTGCCTGAAATGCTTTTTCTTCTCTGTCAGACTTGCTGAAACCAGCATAAACTAAAGGAAGTGCAACATTTTCAAGGCAGGAAGCTCTTGGGAGCAAGTTAAAAGTTTGAAATACGAATCCTATTTCCTTGTTTCTGATTCCTGCTAGTTCGTTTTCTGTCATGTCACTTACGTCCTTGTTATTCAAGATGTAAGTGCCGGAAGTGGGAGTGTCCAGACAGCCAATGATATTCATGAGAGTTGATTTTCCTGAACCGGATGGGCCCATGAACGCCACATATTCGCCACGATCAATAGATATGCTTACAGACTTAAGCGCTTGTATAATTTCAGAACCCATTTTGTAGGTTTTGTTGATTTCGTGGGTTTCAATGATTTTGCTCATAGTAGAAAATTTTGATCAAGTTAAGGTTTAGGTTTTAAAAATATCGGTTCAATTTGTCAAAATACGTGAAAATAGATCAGAAGTTCGCCCGTTGCAATTTTTCCAGATCCTGCTCCGAAACCCAGCCTCTCAATTCCATAAAAGCTTCATAGGAATAAGTATCCAAACCAATTTTGCTTGCAACTCTAATCTTCTTCATCCAAAGAAGCGGATCCTTGTTGAATTCGGTGGCGGTGTTCAATATTTCGTACTTCAGAAGCGGATCTTCCATTTTCTCCTCCGCAAATAGAATCAAAGGAGTGAGGTAAGGATTTGAATTGAGCTCTTCGCTTACATTCAGCCATTCCAGATATGCTTTCAGACTTTCAGGATTTTTTCCATCCGGGTTTGAAACATAGGCCTCCAATTTTTCCTGAGGACCTATTTCATCCGAAATATACTTTGCGAGTTGCTTTAATTGAGCAGGGCTCAGATCGTGTGATTTATGTGCGATCATCCGAATGGCCAGATCCGTTTTCAACTCATTTTTCGGGAATGTAATCCATGATTCCCAAAGCCTTGAACCCAAAGATTCGTTAAATCGAGCAATGAGTTTCAGGTATTCAGATGTTTGAGTTTCCTCCTCGTTCAGGTAGATGGGAAAAATCACTTCATATCTCAGACGAACTTCCTCCGATTTTTCAGGCATTCCACCCAGATTCAGAATTGCCAAGTGATGAGGCTGAAAAGCCTGAAACCCCTTTTCTTCTGCAGCAAGAAGCTCGATTGCTGCTTTTTTGAAATCAAGATTTTGTGCCAAAATAGAAGTAGAAAGCTGAAGAAAATAGCCCGCATCTCCGGGATTTCTGAAAGCTAATCCATTTAGGTTCTTGATCGCTTCGGTAACTCTTCCGGCAGCAAAACTTCGAATGACAGCGGTTTCCTGAAGATCCATAATGTAATCCTGCATTTCTTCCTGCTTGCCCAAACTATCGAGTAAATTCAAGTCAGCTTGAGGATCTGTTCGATTTTTCTGAGACCAAAGGTTTCGAAGTCCTGCCTGAAAAAGCATCGGCGATACCTGAGATTTTAGCTTCTGATTGATGGACTCAATCAAGTCTTCGGAAGGAATATTCCCCAAAGCATTGCTTGCAGCAAGCTGATTTAGCTGGGCTGATAGTTCATTGCTTGTACTTTTTGCCTCGACGGGCTGACCAGATTTGGTCCTTAATGCGCTCAGATTTGACTTTAAAATAGGATCGGTTCCTTCAGCAGCTTCAAGTAAAGCCAGTCCATCCTTTGAACGATTGATTTTGGTGTAAAAGAGCGCAAGATTATTAGTTAGCCTCGGGTCATTTGGGAAGATTCTGAGACCTCTTTCGAGATAATAGACAGATTCGAAGATCTTATTTTCGAGGTGGAGCCGATCGCTGATCAGGATAATGTTGTCCACTTGAGGTGCTTCTGCAAAACTCTCTTCGAGATGCTGCTTTGCCAAAGTGGGCTGATTTAATTGAAACAGTAATTGAGCAGTTGCATGCTTTGCTTTGGC
>JBILPR010000247.1:0-6641 GCA_044373795.1 Algoriphagus sp.
AGTTAGTTTCATAAAGTTAAGAAAATTGAAGTCTTTCGTTTCGCAAAATGCAGGGCGGAAAAAATTTAACCCTTAAAATCAAAAAATTGGCGCCAATCCTGATTTGAAACTAAAATACCCCCCCCCAGACCAACAAAGCAAATTTTCTTTCATTTATTTTTGAAAGTTTTTAAGAATTTATTATTTCAACTTTCAACAACGTGAACACTCCTAAAATCAAAGCAATTTTTAAGCAGCTTTAAAAGCTGATTCCAAACTTACTTTTACAGCATCGGGGCGAATAAGTTCGAGCGGATGGAATGCGGAGAATCGAAAAACCCGATTATTATCTAGCAAAGAGTTTACTCAAAACAAAGTATCCTTCAATCTTCCAACAACTTCAACTTGTAGTAAATCACCTGATCCTGCTCCGATCCGAAATACACCTGATCTTTTAGCGCGAGAATCTCACCATCTGAACTAATCAGGGATGTAAAAATCAATCCGGGAGGAAGCGGAATTTCATTTTGAAGAAGTTGAAAGTCTGAGTCAAAAACCGCCAGAAAAAGCTTCTTCTCAAGATTAAGCTTCGCTCTCGCTTCGCGATCCTCCCGGTCATACCTCTTGACGATTTCTTCAGCCACTCCTTTATGATAAACCACCAAAGTCTGTCCTCCATGCGAGTAAATTGATTGGATAGATCCCGGTATTTGATCTATCGTCAACTCAAAATAATCATCCGCCTGCTCAAAAGGTAATCCCTTATTGGCCACAAAATCAGTTAATCCCAAGCTGACCGTTTTTTCAAGTTTGATCTCCCTATCATTTTCCCGATAGACGTAAAACTGAAGCTCTTGCCTAAAGGATAATATCCAGTCCTTTCCGGACTTCAATAATTCAGGAAACATCCAAAAGTGATATTCCCCGTCTCTGTAGATTGAAGTTTCCGGGAAATCCATTGTCATCCGTGTCTCCTGAGTCAATGTATCAATTGCCTCAAGAATCGGCAGTCGATATATTTCCTGAAATAGAGAAGCCATATTCCCGAAATTAATATCGTCAGATCTCTCGGGTCGCAAATAAATAAGTTCTGATCCCATTGGGTAAAAAGACCGGCCCGGAATCCCATTGATATACGTAAATGAATAAGGGAGTTTATAATTCCATAATCGATTACCCTGAATATCAAATTTCAAAAAGCCTGATTTACGATCAACCAACCCTATTTTACCGTTCTCCAATGACAACGCATCAATCCATCCTAAAGCATTTGGACCGTCTGAGGCAAAATCAAAATTTGAAATTATCACCCCTTCTTGGTTGAGGACGATCACTTCTTTATCCCGATTACCGTAAGCCAGATACTGCTGACTCGATGAATCATAATCCAACATCCAGAGACTTCCGAGATAATCGATTTCAAGAGAGTCTGTGATTCTGATTTGAAAGGAGGATGTTTCGTTGCTTTCATCAGTAGCTCTGCTGACGCATGATGCAGAAAAAACTGAAATCAAGAAGAGGAAAGAGCTAATGCGCATATTTTTTTGAGGACAGAAAGAGGTAATGAAAAAAGAGATGTTCCCTCTCATCCTAATCAAATTAAGAAACACAGGACCAATCACTCCTTTTGAAACGAATCAAATCATTTCAGCGAGTTTAAAACAATATCCTTAAACTCCACTTCTGCACCTTCTGCCTGAAGCGCGATTTGGCCTTTTTGGGCAGTGGCACCAAAGCCATCATTGACCAAATCCCCATTCAGCCAAACGGTAATCCTGTCTGCTTCACATTTGATTTTCATGTGATTCCATTCGCCAAGCGGCTTTTCGGAGTTATCCGTGAGGTTTACGATTCGTCGTTCTTTACCTTCCACGATTCCCCAGTTTTCTTTCGGGCCCCTTCTTTTCTCCATTTCCTGCACCCGAATATCTTCTCGGATGCACCAGAAATCACCGGCATTGCTGTGCATCATCTGTACCTCGATCGACTTGGGAAACATGTCATACAGTGCCCTCGGATTGGAAGCATGAACCAAAACACCACAGTTTCCAGGTTCGCCGACAAAGCGATAGTTGAATTCCAGTATATAGTTTTCGTACGTTTTCTCTGAAATCAGGTGCCCGCCGGGAGTCCCTAAACTAACCAAAAGCCCATCTCGAACAATAAATGGCCTGCGCAAACTGCTGTCTTTTTCCAGATCGGGTACATCCATATACCAACCCTGAAGGCTTTTGCCATCAAAAAGTGATACCTGAGCAAAAAGAAGTGATTGAAAACAACCCAGAAAGACGACCAGAAGTAAAGATTTTTTCACAAGAATCGGTTTAGTTGATTTCAATCTAAGGAGAATTTTGGGTAATGCATTTTTTCATAAGAATCAGGCCTTCCAGTCAGCTGCCTTGTGATCTGCATGCGTTCAACACTTCAGCTTTGAAAAGCCGGTCATCCTTCAATACCTCAAAAAAATCTTCAAGGAATCCCTGGACAAACTTGATATCACGATCTTCTACGGTTCCAACCAATAAATCTACTTGCTTTAAAATATTCGGTTCGGCAGCTATGAATTCCTGACGAATCGCCTCCAGTAATTGTGGGTCTCTGCAATATCCTCGGTAAAGTCGGTCGGTCACCTTTTCAATTTCAACCTGATCACTGACCTGCGCATAAGGAGGATTGACCAATCCTGTCATGTCAAAATCATAGGCGAGCGGCACTACAGTTTTCTCATCCAATTGTAATGCGGTCTCATTGTGGCGGAAGAGATTTGACCAGTCGGTATTTCCGATCATCATTTGAAAAAAGTCATGTCGTACAGTAGCTGAATCTTGCATGAAAGAAGCCGGAATCTTTTTATCATTGATAATTTTTCCCCCAAACCGATCCGCAACTTCGTCATCATCCTCAATGAGAAAAGCCAATAATTGGACTGGTTCTCCACTTTTTTCATCCTCATTTTCAAGTGTCACCTTAATCAATCGGGTTTCGAACGTGTATTGACTTACTTCTTCAAAAAGCTGGTAACATAGATATTCCCTCATGATGAAGCCATCCGCATTTTTTATCTTGTTACAAGGGAGGACAATTTTCATGCTTTTATTCCCTTCGAAAATCGTCCCTTCTCCCTCCTTCTTTTTGATTTTCATCCTCAGCGGAGGATAATGACAGTTTTTCAACCGGAAATTTCCCCGGGTTCTGAGCTCAACATCGACAGAATCCCACTCTCCCTTCTCATTCTTGTATTGGAGAAAAGAATCCATAAAAGTGGAGTCATTTGTCTCAGACTTTATCTGCTTCACGGAGAATTTCATCTTGATCTCGATGGGATCTGTTGAACTAAACAAGGCAGATTTTTCCTGCCCAAAAAGAGAAAACTGCACTGCTGTAATCACTAAAATCAAACAAAAGAGCTTTTTCATTTTATCTGGGTCATTTTTTAAAAATCTTCTAAAACTTTCGCAAAGGCAGGTTTTGAATTAAAAATTTTTCAGAATCGCTCCTTAATTTATCCAAAAAACACCCATTCCCAATTGATTCTCCCCAGTTTTTACTGAATGGTGCCAGACACTGAGACAATCAGGAATATCTTTATCCCCTAAACCAACTACGATGACTCCCCCTAAAGTACTCCTGACAGGAATTTCCGGATTTCTTGGTTCACATACTGCAATTCAACTTCTAAACAAAGGATATCTGGTCACCGGAACTTTGAGATCCCTATCGAGAGCAGCTTCGATCCGATCTGCGATTTCCACCCACACTGACAAAATCGAAAACCTGAGCTTTGCAGAGGCTGATGTTTTGGATGCTGCTGTCTGGGATTCGTTGACAGTGGGAATGGATTTCGTTCAGCATATCGCTTCGCCATTTCCTAGGGAACTCCCTAAAAATGAGAATGAACTTATTCGTCCTGCGGTGGACGGGACGCTTAATGTATTGCGGGCCGCATCCAAATCAGGCGTTCGCAGGGTGGTAGTCACTTCCTCGATCGCAGCCATTTTTTATGGAAAAAGTCCGGACGACCGATCCGGAATCCGAACCGAAAAAGACTGGACTGATCCAACAAATCTGAAAGATACTTCTGCCTATTTTCGAAGTAAAACACTTGCTGAGAAGGCTGCCTGGGATTTTATTGATCAAAGCAAAACCAAGATGGGGCTTTCTGTAGTATGCCCGGGAGCGATCCTTGGGCCGGTTTTGGAAAAAGACTTTGGCACTTCAGCTAATATGGTCATCAAAATAATGGACGGGAGTACTCCTGCCATTCCCCGAATCGGATACGAAGTTGTGGACGTAAGATCTGTAGCGGAACTTTTAATCCTGGCCATGGAAAAGGCGGAAGCTGTAAATGAACGATTCATAGGATCGGCAGGATTTGTTGACCTCAAAATGATCGCAGATTTACTCCGCCCAAAATTTCCTCAGTACAAAATCCCGAAAAAAATGTTGCCTGATTTTCTTGTTCGTTTTATTTCCCTTTTTGACAAAACGATCAGGCCTGTATTGATCGATCTTGGAATCAGGAGAACTGCCGATGCCACCAAAGCACCCAAGGTTTTGGGCTGGACTCCTATTTCAAATGAGCAGTCTATCATCGACTGTGCCAAGAGTCTGATCGAAGTTGGAGTTTTGAAAAAAAAGTAATTCTAACGAGCTAATCATAGGTTTACAATCAGAACCCAAGCCTCTTAAAAACCACAAAGAAAAAGCCCTATCTGACTCTTGCCTCCCAAATCCGGATGAAAAGCATGTGAGCCATTCGCCGGGCATGTTCTTTGGCAAAGTCGGCGGTTTCACCCTCAAAATATCTGTCAATAGTCGAAAACCATAACTCCAACCAGTTACCAAAATGGGCCTGCTCAATGCTGTTGTCCACAGCAGCATCCACTTCCCGGTGAACCTGAGTCGGATTGAATTTTCCCGCTCCGGGCCCGGATTGCAGCAGCATCATTTCCCAAAAATCACTCAAATGGATCAGATGGGTATCCCAATCTTTTACCACTTCGTTGAAAATCGGACCCAGGGTACCATGAACCCGGATCTGCTCATAGAATCTTCGAACCAAAAAATCCACTTCTTTACGTGTATTGATGTCAATCTTATCCATTTTCAGTCTTTTAAAATCGGTGCTAAAACCTCCGCATTTCCATCGATTTCCGCAGGAACAGGTAATCCCAAAATCTGGCAGATCAGCGGGTAAATATGAATATTCTCGAACCGATCAATTTTTAATCCTTCTTTGATCGAAGGCCCATTCGCATAAAAAATCCCGTGCATCTCACGATACTCCGGACCATAGCCATGCTCGCCAAAAACGTCTGTTTTAAACAGGGCTGAATTGTTTTGATATCTGAATATTCCCCGCTCATCCGCCAGATAATATCCGAGCTCAGGCAAAATCAAAATATCCCCAAACCGATCCCGATACCGGGAAATATCTTTGTAGCTCTCCCTGCTTTCGACATCTTCGATTTTAAATTTCCCCGGGCGCAGTCTCAACATCTCGACCACTTCCTCTTTTTGTTCCGGCTTTGCCAAATACAAGTGCGCCAAGGCTCCGTTATTCACGACCCTTGCTTCGATTCCTTCAGTCAATTTGTCCAGATTGATCAGCTTTTCTTTTGGCACATCAGCCATCCCATGATCCGAAACGAGAATGATATTGATATCGAGGTCAAAGCTTTTCAGTCCTTCAAACAAAGCGCCCAATTCGCGATCCAATCGATCCAAAACAGCCTTCAATTTCTCATCATTATTGGGACCATATCGATGCCCGGCATTGTCCATGTCTGAGAAATAAAGCGTGATCAGCCTCGGGCGCTCTGTTTCCGGAAGCTGAAGCCATTCAAAAACTTTTGCCACTCGTGTGAGATTCGGGATATTCCCATCGTAATCGTAAAAGTAACTCGGCCTTACTCCCTGCACCGGAGCTTCAGAACCTACAAAAAAGTAGCTCGCCGCCTTCATTCCATTTTGCTCAGCGAGTACCCAAAGCGGAGTGCCTCCATACCAATAGCCATCTTGTACAATATCGCGATTGCCCATCGTGTAAACCTGATCTTTGACCGGCTCATAAAATGAATTATCCACCAATCCATGATGCTCAGGCTTCATTCCTGTTGCAATCGTGTAGTGATTTGGAAAAGTTTTAGTCGGAAAAGATGGAATCAGGCCATCTGATGCTGTCCCGTTTTCGATGAATCGGGAAAGATTCTCCGGCTTAAAGCGCTCTACATAATCATATCGGAATCCATCCAAAGAAATCAAAATCACATAAGAAGGTTTGGATTCCTGGGCAAAACCGGTAAAACCAATCCCCAAAAACAGAACAACTGCAACTACTCGTTTCATTTATTAGAATTTCCTCAAAAATACCCCCGGCAAAAGTGCAAACCAACCAAAAAACTATGTTTAAATGACCGCTTCAAACTGGCCTGCTGAATTACCAAATCAATAGGATTAATCATTTCTGGGAAAGCAAATTTAACGCAGCATCTGAATCTGATTGAGATTTGCCCGCTTGTTATGAAGAGTCAGTATGGGGAATAAGCCTCAAAATCGGGGATTTTCTCCCCTCCATTTTTTAAAAAAGCCTCAAATCAGAGCCGAAATGAGTTGGAATAAGAATTGAATTCCAAGAGTCGATCTCCTCATCCAATCGGGAT
>JBILPR010000040.1:0-21472 GCA_044373795.1 Algoriphagus sp.
AACGAAGAAATTCTGCCTGCTTCCCCGGATTGCTTCCAGCATCAACTTTCTTTCGTTTGTGGGGGGCCAATAGAAATCAACCGCCTTGTGAGAAAGGAAAGCATAAGGGATTCCAAGTTTTTTACATAAAAACCCAAATGGCAATCCGTCAAAGTTGATCCCCTGATTGATCAATACCATTGCCGGCCTATCTTTTTTAACCTGCCTGTAGAAATTCAAATGCATCGAATCCAGGGAGGCGATTTCAAAACTTCCCAGCACCCATCGCGCAAGCGTATTCTTTTTCAGAATTCGGAACAATCTTGACTTCTCCACCAATTCGATGAGCTTGACTTGGTCAGTAGCAAGTTTTAAAAAATTTGGATGCGCCCATTTTATCTTGCGTTTTAAAACAGTCACTTCATATCCCATGGATTGAAGCGCCGGAGTGTTTTCAAACCATATTGATTCGGAACCACCCCAAGGATCAAAAATCATGGAAAGAATGAAAATCTTTTTCCGTTCGCTCATTTCGAGTTCTCTGGAACAAGTGACAAATCCTTGTATCTACTAATCGCTTCCAAACAAATACTTGTTGTTAATTCCTCACTTCCCCACCCCATAATTCTCTTTGGGCCTCCATACATGAAAAGCCTTCTTTCCCAAGCACCTGTTGTTTTTTGCTTTTCAAGTAAATACTGAATACTGGCTTTTGGAATTTCCCGGTAAAACCCCATGCTTAGAAGAGCACAAATCGCAAAAGCCGTTTCCAAAGAATTTCCTCCATAACTCCCCTCAGGTGTTAATCCAGCAAGAATTCTTTCTTTGATCGGAATTTTTACAGGCTCAAGTTGCGGGATTCCTTTCTCCAGATTTTTGGAAATGAAATAGTAAATCGAAATAGGATCCAAATACCATTTATCACATTCCAATTCTTTCCCTTCCAAAATAACCCTGACCAAATTATCAATGATTGGCTGGGTCTCTTTTACAACTCCGAAATATAAAAGCAGATTATTATTCACGATCGCATCCACATCGTCTCGATCGCACTCAAAGTACTTCCAAAGCATGTAAGATTTGACAGGATTTTTCATCTCTTTGATTACATAGTACCAATAAACAGGATTGGTATTCCAGCTCCACCTAAAAGTAAACCAGGTAAAAAATAGGCCTTCTCTATTTTTCAGACTTAGCAAAGAGGTTTTGTTGTCAGGATAGCTGATTCCACGTGCAGTCAAAAAAACACTCGCACAAGAGGTGTTATCAACATCAAAAGGACTAAATGGATACCAGGGATGCTGTCTGGTAAAGTTATTCCAAACGCCAAATCTGCACATGTTCTGGGTCAGAAACCCTGAAATCCCTTTCAAAATTAATTCTGCATCCGGGTATTTCTGAAGGTAGAGGAGTGATAGTCCGGTAATGGCAGACGGGTAAACCGAATGATCGTCTTTCTCAACCCAGCCTTTACTATTTCGCTCCTCAAAATTTTCCATTGACTCGTTCGTACAATTAATAGATTGGGCAGTTTCACAAGGAAACCCCCCATCCTTAAACTGCTTTTTCTTCAAAAATGCTAAACCCCTTAAAATTGTATTTTCTATCGCTTCTTGCCCTATCATTCAAACTCTTTTGACTAGTACTTCAAAAATATACTTTTACTTTAATTTCTTTAACCCTTTTATTTCCTCCTTTTTGGCTTCTTTCAAGCTAATCGCAAAGCCTCCACCCGGAGCGCTAAACTGGGAAATTTTTGATTCTTTGTCCACCAGTACTTTCTTGATCTCATAGGCCTGAGGATTGGTTTTGTAGTGAGCGTCTTTTGCGTCAGTATAGATTGTTGCGATGTAAGTTTTGCCCTCTTCCAGAAAATCAAATCTAAAAGTTGAGTTCCTAACAGTTTCTCCGTTGACATTTCCCACAAACCAATTATCCGAGCCTTTTGCTTTTCTTGCCACTGTCACGTAATCACCCGGCTCGGCCTCCAAGTAACGGCTTTCATCCCAATCCAACGCCACGTCTTTGATAAACTGGAAAGCATCCGGGAATCGGTCGTAATTCTCCGGAAAATCTGCCGCCATTTGCAAAGGACTGTACATCGTCACATACAACCCAAGCTGATTTGCAAGGGTGCTGTTCACATGAGAACCGTTGAACACATCCATTTCAAAAATTCCGGGCGTATAATCCATTGGTCCGCCAATCAATCGAGTAAATGGAAGGACGGTCACATGATTGGGTTTGGAACCTCCAAAAGCCTGATATTCTGTTCCTCTTGCTGATTCGTTGGCAATCAGATTTGGCCAAGTCCGGCCGATACCGGTTGGCCGGACGGCCTCATGAGCATTCACCATGATCTGGTAATCAGCCGCTTTTTCCAAAGCATATTGATAATGATTGACTAGCCATTGGCTGTAGTGATTTTCCCCGCGGGGAAGAATATCTCCCACATAGCCGCTCTTTACGGCATTGTATGCATTGTCTTTCATGAATTGATATGCCTCATCCATGTGCCGCTCGTAATTGCGAACCGAAGAGGAGGTCTCGTGATGCATGATCATTTCCACTCCCTTACTAATTGAATAATTGCGAATTGCCAGCAAATCAAAATCCGGATATGGCGTCACAAAGTCGAAAACATAATCCTTCGAATTGCCAAACCAATCTTCCCAGCCCACATTCCACCCTTCTACTAAAACTCCGTCAAATCCATGCTTTGCAGCAAAATCAATGTATTTCTTGACGTTGGCGGTAGTGGCGCCATGCTTTCCGTTCGGTTTTGCTTTGGAATAATCTGTCTCTCCCAACTTCACGGATTTGAACTCATCCGTGTAAGCCCATGAACTCTTGTTTGTAATCATTTCCCACCAAACACCCACATACTTCATCGGCCTGATCCAGCTTGGGTCCTTGATTTTGGAAGGTTCATTCAGGTTGTAGGTCATTTTGGAAGCAAGGATTTCTCTTGCATCATCGCTAACCAGGATCGTTCTCCAAGGCGTCTGACTTGGTGTGATCATATAAGCCTTATCTCCATTTACATCCGGAGTCAGCCATGACTCAAAAACCATGTTTTTATCATCCAGATTGAGGTGCATCACGGAATAATCAATCAAAGCAGCTTCATGTAAATTGATGTATAATCCGTCGGCTGTCTTCAGCATCAGGGACGTTTGAACGGCAGTTGGAGAAAAAGAGGTCTGCGAAACATTGGCTGTAACTGCACCTGAAATCAGGTTTCTGATTTCGGAAAGTTTCGACTCGGTGTAGTCGTATTCCTGGGTATCGTAATCTCCGGGAATCCAAAAAGCGGTGTGATCGCCTGTCATGGCAAACTGGCTTTTTTCTTCTTTGATGACGAAATGCCCCAGGCTTTGCTGAATCGGAAACTCGTACCGAAAGCCAAGTCCATCGTCAAATAACCGAAAGCGAAGAACCAGCTTTCTGCCTGTTACGGCTTGGCTTAAATTCACTTCCATCTCGTTATACTGATTTCTGATTTGGCTTTCCTCGCCCCAAACAGGCTTCCAGGTTTCATCAAAAGCGGAATTTTCAATCTCCTCAATTTTGAAATCCGACATCAGGTCAACTTCATCATTTTTCAAATCCATCCCCAACTTACTGTCCTTGATTACCTCTTTTCCCTTGTAAAAAAGCCGATAAATCGGAGCGCCATTATCCCCAAGCATAAAGTTCATTTCCAGATTTCCATCCGGAGATTTGAGATTTTGGCCAATCAAAGCAGGAGAACAACTGATCCAAAGCAGGAAAAGGATTAAGGTTCTTTTCAGCATGATATTGAGTTTATTGAGTTGAAAGTTTTTTGATAAACTGGTTTTTTGACCCATGATTCATCTTTCGGAAAAAAAGGTTTGCCATTTTTTATGAGAATCAGGAAGCTAAATATAGTCCAAAACTGTTCGCGGTTTCATGATTGAAATCAATTCTCATCAAGGCAAAAAAATAACCTTTGCGTCTGCCACAAAGGTTATTTTCTATTACGCGATATGAATTTTCAAATGACAGCAATTCTGACCAACGGAGCTACTTTTGTCCCGATCAGTTCAATGGCATTTTTTAACTGCTCGTGTGAAAGTCCGGCATTATCCATTTGAAACGAGATTCTGGATATTCCTCCCAAAGAATCGCTGTGACGCAGGATTTTTTCCGCTACTTCTTCGGGATTTCCCACGATCAAAGCCCCAAAAGGACCAGTTTGAGCATTAAAATGATTTCTTGTCACGGGCGGCCAACCTCTTTCTCTTCCGATTCGGGTGAAAGTCTCCGCGTAGCCGGGATAATACTCGTTCACTGCTTTTTCAGAAGTTTCAGCCACATATCCCAAGGAATGCAAACCTACTTTCAACTTTTCAGGCGCATGTCCAGCCTTTTCTCCAGCCTCCCTATATAAGTCGATCAACGGTCGGAATCGATGGGTCTCTCCTCCGATCACCGCAACCATCAGCGGCAAACCAAGCATTCCCGCCCGGACAAAAGACGTCGGCGTCCCTCCTACTCCCAACCAAATCGGTAAGGAATCCTGAAGCGGCCTTGGATAGATGGGTTGATTATGAAGGGAAGGGCGAAACTGACCTGACCAAGTGACAGTTTCCTGATCACGGATTTTGAGTAAGAGCTCGAGTTTTTCCGAAAAAAGCTTGTCATAATCCTTCAGATTCAAGCCAAACAATGGAAAAGCCTCCGTAAAAGATCCTCTGCCGACCACCATCTCAGCCCGACCATTTGAGATTAGATCCAGGGTAGCATATTCCTGAAAAACGCGAACGGGATCTGCAGCACTGAGGACTGCCACTGCACTTGTTAGCTTGATCCGGCTTGTACGCGATGCGGCAGCAGCCAGAATAATTGCTGTCGCTGAATCCAAAAATTCCTTGCGGTGATGCTCGCCTATTCCAAAAACATCAAGTCCCATTTTGTCAGCATATTCAATTCGTTCAATCAACTCATTCAACGATTGTCTTCTGTTTTCTGACTGGGTTTCATTACCTGCAGGCGCTGCCGCTGCAAAACTATCTATTCCAATTTCCATAGGTTTGACGTCTGAATATTCTGATGCTAATTTGATATTTCAAGGTCAACCGAATTCGGATGATTTCCATTCCAAATGATTTTAATTCCTTGAAATGAAGGGGAAGGGTTCCTGTGGGAAGAAAAAGAAAGTCAATCAAACGACTTTTTTGACTGCATCAGAAGAAAAACTTCCGGGTTTGAAAAGTTGGCAAGAAACTGACACCTTACTTAATATTTCACCAACGCCGGACCTAAAACCCAGATCAACTCACCCCTTTATGAAAATGAAAACCAATCTCATACTTATCCTAATCTTGCTATTTCACTCCCGAATTATTGCACAAGAGGCCACGGTCTTTGACGGCGGGAAAGAAGGGCATAAAATCTACCGGATACCTGCGATCCTAAATCTACCAAACGGAGATCTGATTGCTTTTGCAGAAGGCAGAGTAAATGGAAGTGATGACTTTGGGGATGTAAATCTTGTGATGAAGCGAAGCCAAGATCAAGGACTCTCCTGGTCAAAACTTGACGTGCTGGTGGATTATGACTCTCTTCAGGCCGGTAATCCGGCTCCTGTGGTGGATTTGAATGACCCGGAAAACCCTGGCGGAGTTGTCTATCTTTTTTTCAACACCGGAAATAATCATGAGTATGATATTCGGATGAACCGAGGCGTGAGGGAAGTTTGGATGATGCGCTCGCTGGATTTGGGTAAAAGCTGGGAGACTCCGGTAAACATTACTGCTCAAACCCACAAGCCCGACAACCGGGATTTCAACCCGGATTATGTGTCAATTGAAGATTGGAGGCACTATGCAAATACACCTGGACATGCATTTCAATTTCAGGAAGGAAAATTCAAGGGAAGAATCTATGTTGCCGCAAATCACTCCAAAGGGCCTCCACAAGAAGGTTTTTTTGATTATCAGGCGCATGGATTTTACTCGGACGATCATGGCAAGACTTTTCATCTTTCAGAATCAGTCAATATTCCGGGTTCCAATGAATCGATCGCTGCTGAACTCTCGGCAGACAGAATGATCATGAGCATCCGAAATCAGTCGGGGAACATCCGAAGCAGAATTCTTGCTTATTCAAGTGATGGAGGCGTGACATGGGATGAAGCTTATTTCGAAAAAAACCTCCCGGATCCTGTTTGTCAGGCTTCTATTTTGAATATCGGAATGCAAAACGGAAAGACAATTCTGGCGCATTCAAATGCCTCAGACACCCAAAATCGAAACAACCTGACTGTCAAAATAAGTTATGACGAAGGTAAATCCTGGGTCAAATCTATTTTGGTTGACAAGAAGGAAGGTTCTGGAAAATCATCGTGGACTGCTTACAGCGATTTGGTTCTTCTGGACGAAGCCAACGTTGGGATCCTTTATGAGAGGAATGATTATTCAGAGATTATCTTCAAAAAGATAAACTGGAAAGAATAACCTGAAAAGCAGATGGTATAAACACAAAAAAGCCTTCCGGATTAATTCCGGAAGGCTTTTTTGGCTTGGAAAGAAATGAATTTAACTCATGTCTTTCAACTCACTTACCACTTTGGTGATTGTTTGTTTGGCATCTCCGAATAGCATCAGACAGTTGGGATAGCCGAAAAGCTCATTTTCCACACCTGCGTATCCTTTACCCATGCTTCGTTTACTAACGATGACGGTTCGGGCTTTGTCGGCATTCAGGATCGGCATACCAAAAATCGGACTTTGCGGATTGGTACGAGCAGCGGGATTCACCACGTCGTTTGCTCCAACTATGAAAACCAGGTCAGTATTAGAGAACTCATCGTTGATAGATTCCATTTCAACCAGCTTATCGTAAGAAATATTTGCTTCCGCCAACAACACGTTCATGTGTCCGGGCATTCGGCCTGCAACCGGGTGGATGGCAAACTTGAAATCAATGTTTCGTTTTTCGCATTGCTCCATGAGTTCGCGGATCACGTGCTGCGCCTGGGCTACAGCCATTCCATATCCCGGAACGACAATCACTGAAGAAGCTGAATCAAATAACAACGCTGCTTCTTCGACTCCGACTTCTTTGACCACGATCTCTGGTCCGTCTTTCTGAGCAGAAGTCACGGTCTGACCAAAACCTCCCAAGAGGACATTGGTAAGTGATCGGTTCATGGCCTTACACATGATCTGAGTCAGGATAATTCCCGAAGCACCAACGAGCGAACCTGCCACGATCAAGACATTATTGTTCAGAATAAAACCAGTCGCGCAAGCGGCCATTCCCGAATAAGAATTGAGCAAGGAAATCACAACCGGCATATCTGCTCCACCGATAGGAATTACTGTCAGTATGCCCAATAGCAAGGAAATCACGATCAGAATAATGATGAAAGTGGGATCGGATTGATTCATGTAAGTCAAAACCGAAGCCACAATAAACGCGATCAAAAGCAATAAATTCAGCGGATGCTGACCCTTGAAAGTAATCGGTGAACCAGAAATCGAACCGTTTAATTTGAGGAATGCGACCATGGAACCGGTGAAAGTGACCCCTCCGATCAGCACACTTAAAATGATACTGGTGGATGCAATCCCGTCGATCTCAGGAGTATCAGCCCCTGATTTCAGGTAAAATTCTGAAAGTGCCACAGCAAAAGAGGCCAAACCTCCAAAACCATTGAAGAGCGCAACCATTTCCGGGATTTTGGTCATCTCCACTTTGTAGGCATAATAAAGACCAATAGCACTTCCCAAGAGAATGCAGACGATTATTTCCACAAAGGTGACACTCTCAATTTGTACCAAAGTAGCCAGAATTGCTATCATCATTCCGACTGCGGAAAGGATGTTTCCGCGTCGAGCATCCTTGGTTTTGTTCATGTATTTGATCCCCAGAATAAATAAAATTGAGGCAATCAAATAGGCGAGTTGTATAGCTATCGTCATTTCTTCTTAAACATTTTGAGCATACGATCTGTGACAGCATATCCGCCTACCACATTGACTGTGGCAAGTACGAGTGCAGCCATACCGAGCCATTTGCTAAGTGAAGTATACCCAAGTTCATTGCAGGCAAGTAATGCTCCTACAATGGTGATTCCTGAAATGGCATTGGAGCCAGACATCAGGGGCGTGTGAAGTGTTGGGGGCACTTTGGCAATCAATTCAAATCCCAGGTAACTGGCCAGGACAAGAATGTAAATCAATATGATGAGTGATTCTGTAGACATTTTATAAGGTTTTTAAGGCTTATTTAGGAAGGATACTTTTGGTAAATGCATGGACCAGCTCACCTTCATGAGTGATCAAAACACCTTTGATGATTTCTTCTTCCCGATCGAGTTTGAGTCCCTCTTTTGTGGAAAGGTGAAATAGCAAAGTACTGATGTTAGTTGCGTAGAGTTGGCTCGCGTTGGTAGGCAACAGTGACGGAAGATTTGATTCTCCGATGATAGTCACACCGTGCTTAACAACAGTTTTATTGATTTCGGAGATTTCGCAGTTGCCTCCTGTTTCCACAGCCATGTCGAGAATTACTGAACCCATTTTCATGGATTTCACCATTTCCTCCGTGACGAGGATCGGAGATTTTTTTCCCATGACCAAAGCCGTGGTAATCACGATATCTGCATCTTTGATTTTATCCTGTACGAGTTGCTTCTGCTTTTGTAAAAACTCTGCAGAAACTTCACTCGCATATCCTCCCTCCACTTTTACGGCCTCAACTCCTTCCACAGTCAGGAATCTTCCTCCAAGGGATTCAACCTGCTCTTTTGTTTCCGGTCTCACATCACTCACTTCCACGATTGCGCCCAATCGCTTGGCGGTAGCAATCGCCTGAAGTCCGGCAACGCCTGCTCCGAAAATCAACACCCTTGCAGGAGTGATCGTACCGGAAGCTGTCATCATCAAGGGGAAGATCTTGCCAAGGTAATTGGCAGACAGGATCACAGATTTATAGCCTGCGAGGTTGGCCTGCGAACTCAAAGCATCCATTTTTTGGGCTCGGGAGATCCTTGGTACCGCATCCATGGAGAAAGATGAAATCTTCTTCTCAATCAATGCATCTACCATTTCGGGCTGATTGTAGGCATACATGTAGGAAATACAAGCTGAACCGATCTTCATCTTTCCGATTTCTGCAGGCGTGAAAGCATTCACTTTGAGCAGCAAGTCAGCACCGGAGTATACTTCCTCTTGTGACACTACACTTGCACCGGCATCTGTATAATCCTTATCCGAGAAATAGGAAGTTTCGCCAGCACCTTTTTCAATCAGGACAGCATATTCCTTTTTGAGCAGTTGCTTGACCACATCAGGAGTCAGCGCAACTCGCCTCTCGTATTCTTTGGTTTCTTTAATTACTCCGATTTTCATTTTAGAAGATATGTACAGGGTCTTTCAAAATTTACTTTTCTTGATTATTACCGAAAGTAATTTTTTAAGAAGTATTTAACCATCCTGAGTCGAAAAAATTCAATCATTATTTTCGGGATCGATTTCGAACCCGTTCGTTTCCCACCTGTTTTCGGGAAATTTCGCTGCTTATCCACGCTAATATTTTCAGGATTTCAGGGCATCAAATTTCTGCCACTTTTGAAAAGTCCGTTTACAAAAAAAAAATTAATACCCCGTTTGAAATACTTAAAGATTTCCAAATCCACTCTGTTTTAGACAAAAAAATAAGGAGCCGCTTCATTGAGCAACTCCTTAAGTAAATGATATCAGAGATAATTAAAGAATATTTCCGTTTTCATCGGTTTTAACTCTCATTCCCTCATCCCCCTTCTCCAGGACTATTTTATACTCTTTTTTCATTACACCTTGGTCGCTATGATAATTGACCAAATAGGCGTTTTTGGTAATCGTCCATCCGGGGTAATTTTTCACAACTGATTGAGCAACTACCAGTGGGAGCTTAATATTTTCATATTTCTCGACTGTCCGCAAAAGATTGCCTTCATTGTCATAAGCAGCGAGAATTTTTCCTTTCGGGATATAGAAGGAGATAAAATAATTATCATACTCATCTTCATAATATTCCGAAGCTCTGACGTCATAAGTGGTTGCATACCGTTCGAGCATCTGTACAGTTTGCGCAGCTGAAGCACTATTGACATCATCCAGGTATTTGTAATTTCTTGCTGATACCTCAACCTCAGGCAAAGTGACCACCTGAGCAAAAGACGGAATAGCAATTCCAAAAGCGAATAAAGCAACAAGGATCTTTTTCATGACTTTGATTGGTTTTAGTTAAAAATAAAAAACGAATCTGCTCTTTTCCCAAGCGGAGGGATGTTTTTAGTAAAAGCAAATTTAGCCAAAATGAAGTATTTAAAACTTATTTTTATATAGATTTTTTATTTTTATTGATTTATTAATCAAAATAATCCTTTTTTTTATTGTTTAAATTAATTTTTAAAATTTGATTTTCGGATTGAAATTGATTCTCAAAAAATCTGCACCAGTATACTTAGAAAGAGATTAATCCTTATTTTGAGGTCGCCAAAAATCCAATTAACAAATCCAATGAAACAACCAAAAAAAATAGCCTCGGATCAATCGCGCCGGGACTTTATTAAAAACACAGCGATTGCATCGTCTTTTTTCATCGTCCCCCGACATGTACTTGGAGGTGTAGGTTTCACTTCTCCTTCTGACCAGTTGAATTTGGCAGCAATCGGAGCAGGTGGAAAAGGCAGAAGCGACATTTTGAACGCATCAGTAAACGGCCGTGAGCGAGTGGTTGCACTTTGCGATGTGGACTTTTCAGGCTCGGCTAAAGACTCCGTGAAAAGCTTCCCAAATGCAAAGCTATATGCTGATTATCGGAAAATGCTGGATGAGCAAAAAGACATTGACGCGGTTACAATTTCCACTCCCGATCACGTTCATGGTCCTGCTGCGAAATATGCAATGGAAAGAGGCAAGCATGTCTATGTGCAAAAGCCAATGACTCATAATATCAGGGAAGCAAGATTGCTTACTGAAATGGCCAGATCTCAGAAAGTGGTAACTCAAATGGGAAACCAAGGTGCTTCGAATCCACTTTTGGATATGGTGAAAGGCTGGATCGATGCCGGCAAAATCGGTAAAGTCTCCAAGGTCCAGGTCTGGACAAACCGTCCGGTATGGCCACAGGGAGGTCCTTTGCCTGCTCCCGATGAAAGCAAAAAACCAGAAGCGTTGGATTGGAACCTATGGCTTGGTCCTGCCGCCTTGAAACCTTATACTCCGAATATGCATCCTTTCAGTTGGAGAGGCTGGTGGGATTACGGAACAGGCGCTTTGGGTGACGTGGGATGCCACTTGATGGATATTCCTTTCCGAACTCTTGGCCTCCACTATCCTACCGATGCCGAATGCTCTGTAGGATCTGTTTACTCAGGAATGTGGACTGCAGATTACAATCCTGAAGGTTGCCCTGCTTCCTCATTCATCACGCTGCATTACGCGCCAACAGCCAAAAATCCTGTGCCTTTGGAAATGACCTGGAGTGACGGAGGTTTGCGTCCATCTCATCCGGACATCATCCCAGCAGACAATGACATTGGAGGAGCAAACTCTGCCAATGGCGTATTGCTGATCGGAGAAAAAGGAATCATCTCTCACAACATCAACGACAGTTCTCCGCTGATGCCGAAGTTATATCTGAACGATGGCACTCAGGAATTTGGTCCGGATAGAATCGAAGGAACTGAGTCGGAATACGGACATCAGCGCAAGTGGGTGGATGCCTGCAAAGCTGGATTCGGTAGCTCTGAACACAAAGGACTGACCTCATCTTTCGATTATGCAGGTCCTATGACAGAAACAGTCCTGATGGGAAATCTTGCCATCCGCAGCTATATGCTGAGAAGGGACAACGGCAAAGGCCAAATGGAATTCTTCGGTCGCAAGAAACTCCTTTGGGATGGTGAAAACATGCGAATCACAAACCTGGAAGAAGCCAATCAATTCGTTGGAAGAACTTACAGAGAAGGATTTGCTGTGTAAGCATCCTAATAATGATTTAAATACAACCCGATCCCATGAAAATGAGATCGGGTTTTTCATTTTCCGCTAATAGATTTAGGATTTTCAATCCGAAAGAAAGTGAATAGTTTTTATCCAAATTTGCCTTCCAGGTGGGATTATGTTGGATAATTGGTGTTCCGATTTTGGTTGAATCCAGTAAAGTTTAAGACAGATTTAAGAATTCAAACAGTGTTTTAGCGGAATTTTATTTTGAAATTTAGATAAATAAAAGAAGGATTAAACCCCTGAATCAATTTTTAGTCTAATCGCTAAACCCCACTCAATTATGATCAAGAAAATCTCAATTGCCGTCCTGATTATTTTAGTCGCTATTCAGTTCATTCCCTACGAAAAGAATCTTAGCAATGACATGGAATTTGACGTTTCCAAAAGCTATAACGTCCCGGACAATGTTCAAACCCTGCTCAAAGGCGCTTGTAATGATTGCCATACCAACCAAAGCTCTTATCCCTGGTACTCCAATATTGAGCCGGTTGGATATTGGCTGAATCATCATATCGAGGATGGGAAAAAAGACCTTAATTTTTCCACCTTCACCAAACTGCCAATTGCAGTGCAAAACCACAAGTTTGAGGAAGTGGTAGAGATGGTCGAGGAAAAGGAAATGCCGCTACCTTCTTACACCTATTTGGGACTTCATCCAGAAGCCAAACTTACTGACGAAGATCGCAAAGTGATCGTCGACTGGGCAAAAGACCAAATGGCAATGCTTGCCGCAACTTATCCGGCAGACAGTTTGAAAATGAAGCCAAGACCCGCTCCCGCACAGTAAAATCAAAAGAACTAGCTCAAAGCCCTGGATAAAAATTCAGGGCTTTTTTCATTTCTGTCCACTGTTCCATTTTAGAGGGATTACACAAAATCTCTAATCTATTTATCTCCTATCTCCTATTCTCTTTATCCCTACTTCCTTTCCTCCAAATTCCTCCCTACTTTTAACTATGAAGAAAATTGCTGATTCGGAAGTCCGCTGGGGTGTATTGGGTGTTGGAAATGTCTGTGAAGTCAAATCCGCTCCTGCTATGAATCATATTCCCCATAGCAAACTAGTCGCAGTAATGCGCCGGGATGCCGAAAAGGTGAAAGACTATGCAGCCCGTCACGGAGTTCCTAAATGGTATACATCCGCACACGATCTGGTCAACGATCCGGAAGTCAACGCCATCTACATCGCCACTCCGCCCAATTCACACCTGGAACTTGCTCGTCTTGCGGCCTCTGTTGGCAAGCCTGTTTATGTCGAAAAACCAATGGCTCGCACTTTTGCAGAATGCCAGGAAATGATCGCCGTCTGTGAGCAGGCCGGAGTTCCGCTTTACGTCGCTTACTACCGAAGAGCATTACCACATTTCCTGAAAATCAAGCAACTCCTGGATGAAGGTGCTATTGGGGAGGTTCGTACGGTTCACATCAATCTCAAACAAGTAGTAAAACCCGATGTGGTCGTGCATCTGGAAAACAACTGGCGGATCGATCCTCAGGTCGCCGGCGGTGGCTATTTCTTTGACTTGGCTTCTCATCAGCTAGATTTACTGGATTTCTTTTTTGGGAAAATCACCCATGCAAATGGGTTCTCGGGGAATCAAGCCAAAGAATACGATGCAGAAGATATCGTCGTGGGGAGTTTTGTCTTTGAGAACGGAGTCATCGGATCTGGCAACTGGTGCTTCACTTCCTCCAAATCCGCAGAAATCGACGAGATAGTCATTGATGGAAATAAAGGTCAGATTCGATTTGCCACCTTCGGAAAGGGAGAATTTACCCTGATACATGATTATGAGGCAGCAGAGCATTTTCATTTAGTTCTACCCCACCATATCCAGCAACCGCTGATCAAATCCATCGTCGGTGAACTTCTCGGTACAGACACTTGTCCAAGTACAGGTATCTCCGGCGCCCGAACCAATTGGGTGATGGGTGAATTGGTGAGGGAAAGAATTGGCTAGATGAAACTATTCAATCTTTGAGACAGAAAAACTTTTGGCTTTTAAACCAAAAAAGCAATCCCCTATGCATCCAATCCTAAAAAATATCCTTGCGATCCTGGTGGGAGCCGGGATCGGAAGCACCTTGAATATGGGAATCATTACGCTAAGTGGGTCGATCATTCCTCCTCCTGCGGGAAGTGACAACACTACCACGGAGAGGTTGATCGAATCCATGCATTTATTTGAACCCAGACATTTTATTTTTCCATTTCTGGCGCATTCACTTGGGACTTTTGCAGGAGCATTTGTATCTACTTTGTTGCAGCGCGTCACCAACTCAAACTGCTCTATTGATTAGCACCATCTTCCTGGCAGGCGGGATTTACATGGTTTTGGCCCTTCCTTCACCGGTTTAGTTTACAGTTTTGGATCTTGGCGGAGCTTACATTCCGATGGCATATTTTGGCTGGAAATTGGCAAATGCGTCAAAAAGCATGGTCAGACAAAACGAAGCAGTTTAAAATTCTTTTTTGGTCTCTTTTTTGGTTATTCCGTTTAATAGAGGTCAAGCTTCCGCTCGATTTGAGTATCTGCCATTTTAAAGCTCTAAAGCCATTTTTATGAAGACTGAAAAATCTCTGAAATCTGAGAGTTTAGTAAAAAACTTTCCAATCGTCTGTGTGGGAGGATCGGCCGGGGGACTCGATGCCTATATCCGGTTATTGAAAAACCTACCAGCCGATATGGGCGTCGCAATAGTGATCGTCAACCATCTCCGGCAAGTTGCGACCATGCTTCACGAAATCCTCCCCAACTACACTTCGATGCCCGTTGAGCTCATCACAGAACGGCTGGACGTCAAACCTAACCATGTTTTTATTATCCCGGAAAAACGAGATCTGCATGTCGTAAATGATGAGTTTAGGCTGAAGCCAATCTCAAAACCTCATGGTTGGCCCGACGTGATTACGGTTTTTTTGAAATCCATTACTGAAAATTGGGATGGGAAATTAATCGCTGTCATTGTTTCAGGTTTTGATGGAGATGGTGCTGATGCCCTTTGCGGGATCAAAGCAGTGTGTGGGATTACCATTGCCCAGAAACCCGATACTGCCAGTCAACCCGACATGCCGATCAGCGCGATCCAAAGCGGGTGCATCGATTTTATTCTTTCGCCTGAGGATATCGCAAAAGAGATTATCAAAATTGCGCACAAAGTCGAAACTGAAAAATGAGCGCTATCTGACTTGAAAGGATTGCTCGTCTCATTTCCGATCAACTTTCTGAGAAAACAAGATTTTTTAGTCTATTTTGACCAAGAAGATTCCTATTTCCCGTCAGCTCTTAAATAATTCATTTCCATCAAATGAAAGGCCTGAAGAAATATCTGAACAGTCGAAAAATCAACATCGATTTTCTATTGGGAAAGCCAAGGCGCAACTTTACACCCGGCACTTTTCATAAGCTCCGCATCGAACTTAAGAAGCTGAATGCATTTCTCGATTTGGTCAACTATTGCTCAAAGAATTTCCGGAAAAAGAAAATTTTTAAGCCTTTCAAAAAGGTTTTCAGGCAGGCTGGAAAAGTCAGAGAGCTTCATTTGCAAGAGGCAATGCTCAAAAAATATTTTCGGGATAATTCAATCTCCGGATATAAAGCTCTCTTGAGAAAGAGTCGACTGAAAGAGACGCGTAATTTTTTTTCAATTGTTACCCCAAAAATGATCACTCGGATTGAAAATAAATTAATTGAAGTCGAATCCTTCCTCCCCAAAATAAAAACCAAAACTGCAAGCGGATATCTGGATAATGAGGCAGAAAAAATAAAGAATCTAATCAAGATGAGTCCGTTACAAAAAGAGCAGCTGCACGAATTACGGAAGCGCTTAAAAATGCTGAATAACAACAGAAGCAGCTTGTCAATGGATGAAAGCAAAGATCCGGTTTCTAAAAAAGACGGTTTGCCGCGACTTCTTGGCGATTGGCACGATCTCCAAGTGATGATCGATCATTTGAATAAAGGATTGGATAATGGTGGAATAATCCCGAATGAGGTAATTCAACTTGAAAATCTCAAATCAAAAATACTGGCTGAAAGTGACTTGCTATTTGATCAAATAAGCGAAGCCATTCCAACTTCAGAATTTTATGAATCAGGCACTTAATCTCCATGCTCCAACCCCGACCCTTTCATGCGATTTGATTTGTAATTTTATTTACCGGCTTCCTTAAAAACAAATCATTTTATGGCTGAGCATCCCATAATTGTTTTCATGGCCCTGTTAATTCTGAGCTTTGGAATTTTTTCCAAACGGGCAGAGTCCTCCATCATCACTGCCCCTATGGTGTTTGTGATTATCGGATTATTGGTCAGTTTTTTTAATCTTGAATTGCTGGAACCTGGCCCAAAAGCCGGGTTTGTGAAGCCCCTGATGGAATTTACCCTGATCCTGGTTTTGTTTATCGATGGCTCAACCATAGATCTTAAAGCTTTGAAAGGGGAAAAGGCACTTCCCATCCGGCTTTTAGGAATTGGCTTGCCGATTACTATGACCATAGGCGCGCTGATTGCTATTCCCCTTTTCCCAGAGGTTGATACACTTATTCTGATTCTAATGGCTTTTATCCTTTCCCCCACAGATGCCGCCTTGGGCCAGGCAGTAGTCACAGGCCAAGACGTCCCGAAAAGAATCCGCCAAACAATCAATGTCGAAAGCGGCCTGAATGACGGGATTGGATTGCCCCCTATCCTCGTCTGCATCGCATTACTTTCCGGCTCAGCCGGTGAAGGATTTGACACCAGTTACTGGCTGGGTTTTGTGGCAAAACAGTTTGTTTACGGCCCGATTATCGGAGGCTTGGTCGGTTGGGTTGGCGGAATTCTGGTAGAAAAGGCTTCCAAAGCCGGATTGATGAACCATGTCTATCAGATGATTTCGTCTGTAGCGATTGCTGTTCTGGCATTTTCATGCGCAGAGTTTTTACGTGGCAATGGCTTTATTGCAGCTTACGTGGCCGGATTGATCCTTGGAATAAAGACAGAGGTAGTCAGAGAACGGATGCGCGAATTTGGAGAGGCATCAAGCCAGATCATGATCCTGTTTATCTTTTTGCTTTTTGGGATGATACTCGTTCCCATTTCGTATTCTTTCTGGGATTGGAGAGCTTTGGTTTACGCCATTCTCAGCCTTACGGTCATCCGAATGATTCCGGTAGCGATTAGCCTAATTGGCTCCGGGCTCAACATGAAAACTGTTTGGTTTATTGGTTGGTTTGGACCGCGAGGAATCGCTTCCGTCCTGTATCTTTTAATGGCAGTGATCGCGCTGGGATCTGAAGGTTACGAGAGAATTATAAGTGTGATTACTCTGACAGTGGTGCTAAGTATCTTCCTACACGGGGTCTCTGCTGTACCTTTATCAAAAATTTTCAAAAAGTCTGAGACATAGTGAACTAGCTCCTGCAATCCATCCCGATTTTCTACCGCATTCAAGATTTCCACTTGTAATTTGAAGGAGTTTTAGTCATCATTGAAGGTTATTGACACCTAACCGTTACTAGCAAGAATTACCTTAACAAATCTCCCTTCCCTATTAACCCTGAACACCTATGAAAAACTTTACCCGACTAGCTTCGGTCTTCAGCTTTATGCTGTTGTTTTTAATTTTTTCCTGCAAAAAATCGGAGGACGCCTCCGTCAAACCTGAAGACAATCGCTTTACCAAAGTTGTCCTTACCGAAGGAATGGACGAACCGATGGAAATGAGCTTCCTTCCGGAAAACCGAATCCTCATAGTAGAAAGAAAAGGCGGCGTAAAGGTTTTTGACGAGAAAACCGGAGAAATGACTCTTGTCGCCACCATTCCTGTAAACACAAAATACACCAACAAAGAAGGTGTGATTCGTGAAGCGGAAGAAGGTCTGATGGGCGTGATCGTGCATCCTGACTATGCAAAAAACAACTGGATCTACATGTATTACGCAGACTCAGCTGATACCAAACACGTCCTTGCGCGATGGGAACTGAAAGGAAATACCCTGGATGCGGCATCTAAAAAAGTGATTCTCGAAGTGCCAACACAACGCCAGGAATGCTGCCATACCGGTGGCGGAATGGTGTTCGACGCGGAAGGAAATCTTTACCTGACTGTCGGAAACAATACCGTGAACCCTCGCGAAGGTTCTTCAAATTTGGACGAAAGACCGGGAATGGAAAATGCAGATGATCAGCGTGCTCCGGGCAACACCAATGATCTTCGTGGAAAAATCCTGAGAATTCATCCTGAAGATGATGGTACTTATACGATCCCTGAAGGAAACCTTTTCCCTCCGGGAACTGAGAAGACCCGTCCTGAGATCTACACCATGGGACATAGAAATCCTTGGAGACCGACGCTCGATTCTGAAACCGGATACCTCTATTGGGGTGAAGTGGGGCCGGATGCTGCAGTCGATTCTATTTGGGGACCGAGAGGTTACGATGAATTCAATCAGGCAAAAGGCCCTGGTTTCTTCGGTTGGCCTTATTTCATCGGAAACAACTTCCCTTACAACCGTCACAATCACGCTGACAGTTCTTATGGTGCTCCTTACGATGTCAATAAACCGGTCAACGAATCAGTGAATAATACAGGATTGAAAGATCTTCCAACTCCGGTTATCCCTGCGATGATCTACTATCCTTACGGTGTATCTGAAGTTTTCCCGATGTTGGGAAGTTCAGGAAGAAGCGCTACCGGTGGCCCGGTTTTCCGCAAGGCTGATTTCAAAGAAGGTTCACCTTATGTATTCCCTGCTTATTACGAAGGAAAATGGCTGATCGTCGATTTCATGAGAGGTTGGATCTTCGCCGTGACGATGGACGATAAAGGAGACTACAAATCCATGGAGAGATTCCTGCCAACTGAAACTTTCAGCTCTGCCATTGACATGGACTTTGGTCCGGACGGATCTCTGTACATATTGGAATATGGTTCTGCTTGGTTCCGTGGAAATGCAAATTCCCGCCTGATCAAAATCGAATTTAACGCCGGAAACAGAAAGCCAAACGTGACTGCCGTTGCGGATAAAACCTCCGGAGCAGCACCTTTGACAGCGAAATTCTCTTCTGAAGGCACCAACGATTACGATGACTACGATGAGGGCAAACTGATTTACGAATGGAAAATCACCAACGGAGCAGGTTTTGACCAAACTCTGACCGATCCTAATCCAAGTTTCACCTTCTCTGAAGCAGGCACTTACAATGTGACCCTGACTGTCACTGATACCAAAGGCGAGAAAAATTCTGCATCCATTGAAGTAGTGGTAGGAAACGAACCTCCTGTGGTAGCGATTGACATCAGCGGAATGAATAAAACATTCTACTTCGGTCAAAAAGAACTGACTTATTCCATCAGTGTAGCGGATAAAGAAGATGGCACTTCAGCCGATGGCACGATCAAAGCGGAAGTAGTTGCAGTGACGTTTGACTACGTTCCGGCAGGCTTTGACCCTATCGAAATCGCATCCAAGCAAAGTGGTGCTGAGACGATGGCTATTCTGAACATCGGTAAAAATCTGATCGAAGCCAGCGATTGTAAATCTTGTCACCAATACGACAAAACCTCCATCGGCCCAAGTTATGCAGCGGTGGCAGCGAAGTATCCAACCTCTCCTGAAAACAAAGCATACCTGGTGGGTAAAATCATCAATGGTGGCGCGGGCGTTTGGGGAGATCACGCAATGAGCGCTCACCCGCAACTCAGCGAGTCTGATGCCAAGAGAATGGTAGATTATATCCTGAGCATGGATGAAGTGCAGGCGACTGTCGCTTCTCTTCCGCTTAGCGGAAAAATAAATCCTGCCGTGCCTGAAGGTGAAAATGGCGAAGGAAGCTTCTTGCTAAGAGCCTCTTACGCAGACAAAGGCGCCGGATCCATCGGACCACTTTCGGGAGTTGACTACATTGCATTGAGAAATCCTTTCTTGAATCCACAGCTTTCTGAAGACAGAAAAGGCGTTCAATTGCTCACTACTCCAAGCATCAGCTTCATGATGATCGGGGACAATTCTCATATCGCTTTCAAGCAAATTGACCTTACCGGTGTACAACAAATTGAATTACTGGTGAACATTAGCCAAAGAAACGGTGCAATTGGAGGTATGGTCGAAGCAAGATTGGGCTCCCCAACCGGAGAACTTCTAGGCAAGTCCGAAACTGTAGGGAAAAAGGACATGGGCTTCAGACCTCCACAGGGAGTGAATCCATTGCAGTGGAGACGTGAAAACGCCAATCGCGCAAAAATCAAAATAACCCCTGCTTCAGGTTTGCAAGACATCTACTTTATTTTCAAAAACCCTGCTGCCAAAGGAGAAGAAATCCTGATGGGAATCTCCGAAATTCAGTTTATGAATCAGATACCTGCACCTGCAGAAGAGTCGAAGAAATAAAAACACCAACGACCAAAAAGCCCTGTTTCGAAAGAGACAGGGCTTTTTTTTTGGGGGCTAATCGGAATTTACAATTCCGAAGAGCGGCGTCACAAAACGCAACCGTTTACTTTTTTTCATTTCGCTTTATATTAAATTCAACCTCACAGGTGAAGACTTTCAATTTTTAACTCGTATGAAAAAATATCTCTTTCTGCTCATTTTCATTTCGGCATTTACATTTCAATTTTTCGCTTTTTCCCAAAAAGTAAAAAACCGGATTGAACCTGGTCGTATGTACAATGCCGGGGATTCTCTTTATGCTCCTCGGTATGGATTTACTTCCAAAGTTCCGCAGGGATGGACCGGAACCTTACCAAGGGAAACGGAAATCTTCCTCCTCAATTCAACTTCTGGTTCATTTGGAGAAATCTTTGTTTTCGGCCGAAACACGATAGACTTGAATGCACTTGCTGAAGAGTGGAAAGCCGGGGTGGATGTGACAGAGACCCTCAGGCTTCAGGCAGAAAATCCCGAGTTGAATGACAATATGCTGAGCTCAGAAGCAAAAGTTGTTGGTAATTTTATTCCCTCCCAAAAACGGGCTTTTGCTGCTGTCCGATGCGGAGACACTGGAACTTGCGTTACAGTGCTGGCAATATCCCAGGACGATAATTTCGACGAGGTCTCAAAGGCTGCCGAAGAATTTTTGTCAAGTGCGACTTTCGATGCGCCGAGAGAAATTGATCCATACCTTGATTTTGACTGGAAAGCATTTCTCTCCAACAAGTTACTAATCGTCTATGATGAGTTTCAGGGAGGTGAGCAAAAAACCAGAGTAAACCTTTGTGCCGATGGATCTTTCGAGGCAAACATCAAGAAAAAAGGCCTCATGAAGGATTTTAATCCCGAATACAAAGGAAAAATGATAGGTTCCTGGTCGGTGGAAAGTAAAAACTCCGAGGCAACGTTGAGCATGATTTTTTCCAAAAAAGACCCCAGTCCCTTGACTGTTCAACTTGAATTTGTCAAAGAGGAATTGTATGTCAATGATGAACGATACTACGCCAGTCAATCGGAAAAATGCAAGTAAATCTGGCTTAAAAAAAAT
>JBILPR010000041.1:0-21359 GCA_044373795.1 Algoriphagus sp.
TGACTTCCGCACCAAACCTCACATTTTCCATCGTGCACCCATGCTGTGCAGTTCATAGGTTCCATGGTGGCGTGGGCCAAAAACGGAAGTTGGTATTCTGCCTCTACCAGGATCGCTGCCTCTTCTATTGCTTTTGTGGCATCTCCGTCTTTGAAGTGTTTATCCAGATTTCCATCTGCCAAATCCGCATCCATGGCCTTTCGATAGCGGTCAATGATTTCTTCCTGATTCAGTCCGCTATTTTCTGTGGCTTCAAATTCAATCGGAAGTGCATCCAGTGAAGTTTTTGCCTGCCAGTAGCCATCCGCAATGACAGCCACGGCATCTCCTAAGTTTAAAATCTTATTTACTCCCGGTTGGCTTGTAGAGACTTTGGTTTCCACAGATTTTACTTTACTTCCAAAAACCGGGGCAGCTTTAATCGTGGCATATTTCATTCCGGGTACCTGCACATCCATTCCAAACTTTGCTTCTCCGGTCACCTTTGCCGGTATATCAAATCTTGGCTGGGAAGTACCCATAAGGGTAAACTCTTCGGGTGATTTTAGCTTAGGCTGTGTGGGTATATTGACTTTGGCTGCTGCAGGTGCAAGCTCCGCAAAAGTGGCACTGCGCTTACTGCTCGGATGACTTATGATACTGTTTTGAGCGATGAGTTCCTCTGTCGGTACCTTCCAGGTATCTGCAGCAGCCTGCATCAGCATGGACTTGGCCGAGGCACCTGCAATACGCATGGCCTGCTGACCGGTAAATCTCACCGAAGCACTTCCGCCCGTGATCTGGAAATTCAGGGATTTCACGGCAGTCAGGAAAACCCCGTCTATCGTTTCTCCTATAAACTTGGGAAAAGTTGCATTGCCTGCGACAAAACCTTTCAACAGGGTGAAATTGGCATATTCCTTATCAGCGGGAGCTTCTTGAAACGTTACTTTTAACCAGTCTGCATCCATTTCGTCTGCGAGCATCATCGCCAAGGCGGTGTGCACTCCCTGCCCCATTTCGGCATGCGGAATGATTGCTGTGACCGTATTATCAGGAGCGATTTTCAGCCAAACATTCATGACAGTTTCTCCTTCTGAAGCTATCAATCCGGCTACTTTTGAGGAACGGTTTCCCGGTCGGATTGCAATACCAATTACCAAGGTGCCTCCTGCCAATACTCCGGCTCCGATAAATGCGCGTCTAGTCCATTTTTTCATAGCTATACAGTTTAGAGTGTGGAGGAAGACTGGAGAGAGGCTGAAGCGCGATAAATGGCTGACTTAATCCGGTTGTACATGCCGCAGCGACAGATATTTCCTGACATGGCTGCATCAATTTCCTCATCGGTTGGAGAGGGATTTTCATTCAATAGCGCCACAGCAGACATGATTTGTCCGGATTGGCAATACCCGCATTGTGGGGTTTGTTCTTCAATCCAGGCTTGCTGCACGACATGAAGCGTATTTTTATCAGGAGCTATTCCTTCTATGGTAATGATGTTTTTCCCTTCTGCTGAGATCGCCGGTGTGACGCAAGAGCGAACAGGCTGGCCATCAATGTGAACCGTGCAGGCACCACATTGAGCGATGCCGCATCCAAATTTGGTTCCGGTCAATCCGCACTGTTCGCGAATCACCCAAAGCAAGGGCATGTCAGCAGAGGCATCTACTCCATATTCCTTTCCATTAATAGTCAGACTAGTCATGATTGAGAGCTAAGATTTTTTATCAATATCGGAATATTATTAGTAATCATCTGTTCTTGAATTCCTCGATGTTGGAGCGGACTGAGGGGATTTTATAGAGGGAAAGAGTTGATATACTTCAGCTCTTTGATTCGAGAAGGTGTCAAAGGTTTTTTATCCAGTGTTTCTCTTCTTACTATAATCGTGTCGATTCCATTTTTTAAAAGATCCTTCCCGAGTCTACTTCACCATCTCTCTAAGTTTTACCCGCGCTTCTTCAAAGCGGGTAATCATCCGATTCATCTCGGTTTCTCCATAAGCTGCCTTTGCAATTCTTTCAGAAGCATCAATACCGCGAATAAGATCCGCCGCAGCCACCTTGCGAGAATTAGCATCTGTGCTGCCGATGGACTCGATCCAGATCGGAGAACTGTGAGCAAATGGTCGTGCGTGCATGCTCGGCCAGGTGTCTTCTTTCAGCTCGCTGGTGTAAGCTCGGATCGCTACCCAGCCACCCGCAGGAAGGTTAACCTGACCTTGATATTGTCGGGTTTCTCCAGCTTTTATTCCTGGTAATTTTTCGACTACTACCCCATTGACCACAAGCTCCACCACGTCGATGTCATTGGTTCCGGCGAGAGTTGCTTGCCAATCCTGTTTGCCACTTGCGACCACGTCTCCTGGTTGAGCATTCTGTCCGACCTGGAAAAGCAATGCCGGACCGGTGGTCACAAATCCTTTTCCTGCCATGGCTGCTTCCAGAACAGACTTGGAAGTGATTTCCTTTCCATCCAACTGCACATAATTTCGTCCGGTGCCTACTGCCATCGTCCGATGGAAATCTACCCACATGTCAGTTCCCGACATGGCTGCCACCGGTCTTCCGATATTAAGCAGGCGATACCAAACCTGACTGTTTCCAAGTGGACTGGTCCAGGCGCATACCATTTCCAAACCGATACGCTCGGCAAGGACTGCATCGGAGATTAGTTCTATGGGAATTGGTCTATCATCCAAATGGTCGAAGGGATCGGAATCTTTGGTGATGGGGTGCACATAAGTAGTGAAAGCCCCAGTCCGGTCAGCATAGTCCACTACCTCGCTATTACTTCGATCCGGATCACCCAATTTAGGATTCCTTGGTCCCCAAAACCAGGGGGCATAAGGTTTTTCAACACCGAGTAGGCTCACATGCCCATGGAAGTCAGATCGGACTTCCTGGCTTTGGACGACAATCCTTCCGTCCTTGATCATTTCTTTGCCTAAAATCGGTGCGTCGATTCGGCGTTCCCAATGATTCCACGACATGGGGGCGAGTAAGTCAAGATCTTCTCCCTCCATCGCTCGAAGGGCATCTTCATGGGTGGCCCGGAGATGCCCGTCACCATTCAGATGCACATGGTGATCAGCTGAGACATAGCCTGCAACCTTGGCATCCCAAATGGGAGAAAGTGTGAGACTGGTCCCAACTGATTTATCCTGAACAACTTTTATTGTCGATTCCATGATCGGCGTCATGGGCCCGCGAACTGCTGTCACCCGATAGTTGCCGACAGGAAGATTGAATTTTGATTCTCCTTCAAGGTAAAAATAGTGACGGCCCGTCTGCGGATCGAAGAAAGTAGCATCTTCATGGAAAGCTACGGGATTGCCATCCTCCCGAACGATTGAAACACGTGCAGTGATCATTTTCCCCGCGGCATCCTTTACAGTTACGTTTAGTGTTCCGGTAGCTTCCCCCAGATTCCAATTCGAAATTTTCACTTCTTCAGGCGAGCCGCCGTAGGTGGAAATGCGCATCAGGCGAAACTGACGGTTTTCGTCCAGTTCAACGAAATAAATCTGATTGCCATCGGAGCTGAAGGCCGGTGTTATGGCGAAAGGATCGCCTTCAGTGAGTCGGTGCTTCACCCGTGGATCATTGAGATCCATGGTCCAAAGGTGATGTGCGTTGTCAATTGGAGCACTGTAAACAATCAGATTTTGAACAGGGTGAGCGTCAGCGGTAAAGCGATAGGTTAATGTCTGGGCAACTGTGATTGTGTCGGTTCCGGTCTTAAAGTCTTTGATTCGAAGTACCCTGTGAGACCCACTTGCATGAAGATACATGAGGCCATCATTATTGGCCAACCTTCGGGAATTCCGCTCCACTTGCGACCGTTCTGTGAGCTGTTCGTCTGCTCCTGAAGTAAGGTGACGTCGTCGGAGATTAAGCGATCCGCTGACTCCGGATGTGTAGTACAGCCAAACCCCGTCTGCCGAGAATTCCGGGTCCAACTCGATGGCTTCTGTATCAATCCTTGTTTCTTGTCCACTTGCCAGTTCCCGAACTATGATTGCGGTATTTTTTCCTTCGTCGCGAACGAATGCAAGAAATTTACCGTCCGGAGACCAGCGTGGTCGGGAATCAATTCCGGGACCTTTGGTCAATCTGACGGCAGACCCAGTCTCCAGATTCAGATTCCAGAGCCAGCCTCGGGCTGCGAATGTCAGATGCTTACCATCCGGGGCAGGTGCCGGGTCTGTCGGTCCGTGGGCGAGAATCGGGAGCTCATGCTGCTCCAGGTAAACATGGTGTCCGAAGTCAGCAAGCTTGGCGTAGCGGTTAGTCCACTGTGCAGAAGCAACACTAAACGTAAATAGTTGGGCAAAAACTGAAATTAGAATAATGGCAAAGGGGTGGGTGTGGTATCGCATTTTGTTTTGGATTCGCTCTGGAGAAATGCTAATAGGAATAAAGGTTTCGAGGGTATTTTGGGGCTGAAGGTCAACTCCCTTCATGTAAATGAATTGCATTCCGGGTAATTTAGAGATCATTTCGTTTATTTTTTACTAAAAAATGACATTCAGCTGTTTAAATGGAATGGCAGGAGCAAATCATTCATAATTCGAATTATAGTAACTAACCTTCCTTCGGCATAACCTGCCCCGATCTACCTGGAATGTTGCCTTATTTCATTCATTCAACCTATTATATTTCCTCATCACCTCCACCAGCAATCCTTGAGGAAGGGCATAGGATTTATGAGCATTGATTCCTTCGATCCATTCTGCGATTATTATGGCATTTTTGATGGCTTCTTAGACCAATTGAACTGTTCCTACTGGTAATTGACCGGTCAGATCATTTGGGAGAATGATTTTCCTGCCAACATGAGTAGGTATCCTTTGCTGGAAATTATCCTTGTAAATGCCGAAAATAATCGAGCTCCCAGAATTAAAAACACCGATTTTAGTACATTCAGATCATGAAAAAATTTCTGTTCTCTTTTGCGTTTCTGATTGCCTTTCAAGGGTTTTCCCAGGAGGTAAAAATCCCAAATTCGGTCCGTCAGGCGATGAACCGGGTGGATACTACTATCATCAGATCTCATATTTCCTATCTCGCGGATGATAAATTGAAAGGTCGTCTGCCTGGTACGGAAGGCTATCAGATGGCTGTTGACTATGTGATCGATCAATACAAAAAAATCGGAGTGCTGCCTGGAGGAGATCCCGGCATGTATACCCAAAAATTGATTTTGAGGAAGTCTGTTGTGAATAATGCAACGGCAAAAGCTGTCTTGAAAGATAAAAATGGGAATGTGGATTCCTTGGTATTTGCCAAAGATTTCCAGCCCGTGCCTCACCCAATGCTGGCCAACTCTTCTGGCGAAGGGGCTTTGGTTTTTGTAGGCTACGGAGTGGATATTCCGGGATTATATTCCGATTATGAGGGAATAGATGTGAAAGGAAAAGTCGTAATTATGGTTGCAGGAGTTCCGGATGGCATTCCAGCTTCAACCTTGGTTTCGCATTTTTCCAGTCCCGGAAATAAGATGAATACCGCTTTTGAAAAAGGAGCAGTGGGAGCGATTTTGGTCAACCCGAATCAATCATTTACGAATGCTAACCCAACGCTTCAATCCAATGTAGCCCTGGACCCAAATAAAACCACTGCTTATGGCCGCACCTTTGTCGGAAACTTGGGTTTTGCACTTACTGGAAGCAAATCTTTCCTTACCGGCCTGTTTTTGAATTCAGGTAAAAACTTGAATCAGGTACTTGCCGATATAAAAGTCAAAAAAAATTCCTCCTTCGAGTTTCCTTTCTATTTTTCTGCAAGTTATTCCAATACCCATAGCGAGTTTGAAAGCTATAATGTGATCGGCCTGATACCCGGAACTGACCCCAAATTGAAAAATGAATATGTGGTGCATTCAGCCCATCTGGACCATGTGGGAATCGGAAGGCCGGTTGATGGAGATTCGATTTTCAACGGAGCTCATGACAATGCCTCCGGCGTAGCATCGCTGCTGGAGATTGCAAGAATCTACAAATCAGGCAATGCCCGATCGAAGCGATCCGTTTTGATTGTGATGGTCACTGCTGAGGAAATGGGGCTGGTTGGCTCTTCTTACTTTGCCTCCAATCCGACAGTTCCCAAATCTGCAATTGTCGCGAACGTAAACACCGATATGCCGACGGTTATCGCTCCATTGCTTTCAATCGTTCCCTTGGGAGCGGAGCATTCGAGTATTGCAGGTAATGTGAAATTTGCCGCAGACTATCTGAAACTGGATGTGGAAAAAGATCCTGAACCGGAGCAAAATCGATTTGTGCGAAGCGATCAATACAGCTTTGTCATGAATGGTATTCCTTCCTTGCATATCAAATACGGCAACAAAACCAATAATCCGGGATTTGATCTCGATGCATTCATCAAAGGATGGAGAGCCAAATATTACCATAAAGCGGCGGATGGAATGGACGGGGTTTTTGACTTTGCGGCAGCAAAGACATATGTGCACTTGAATTTCCTGATCAGCTATTCGATTGCCAATTCTCTTAAAAGACCTGTTTGGAATGAAGGCGATTTGTTTGGCACTGGAGGAAATTAAAAGCTAGTACGATTAAACCCTGACATCGTGCAGGTAAAAAAAGTAAACCGGGAAGAAAACTCAAGACCCCTAAATTTGAGCTCTTCCCGGTTGTTTAAAAAAGTTGCTTTATTTTTCCTCTTTTGCAGCTTCCATTGCTGCTTTTTCAGCGGCCATCTGCAAAGCCATCACATCCAATTGCAGCGGCGCATTGTCCCAATAGCCAAATGCTTTGACGATTTTCCCATTCACAAATTGGGAGGTGATATGAATCGGAGTTTCGTAAGTCTTACCATTGGCAGCCATGGTCCCTTTCCATACGCTCCAATAATTCACCCAGGTCTCACCTTTATCATCTACGACCATTTCCAAAGCCTCTCCTTTCCGGTCAATGGTATAAGAGGACATTCTTTCCAATTCTATTTTTTGTTGAGCGATGGTTTCCTGAATGGTTGCCGGGTTGGCCTCGGTGGTATTAAAGAAGATTTGAGCACCTTCGCCGTAGTGAGATTGATAAGCATCCCATTCGCCATTTATATAGTTGTCGATGATCGATTTGATCGTTTCGACTTCTTCAGATTGCTGCGTGTATCTCAATTTGTTTTCACAAGAGATAAGTAGTGTTGCGATTACGGTGATTAAGATATATTTTTTCATGTTTTGAGTTTTTCTATTTAGGAAAACTTCTAGTTGGAAATCAGGCTTTTTGCTTCGTCGGCCAGGGACTGAGATCCAGCCAAGCCCTTGTCTGCAGCCATTTGATAGTATTTAGCTGAGTTCTTATAGTCTTTCGCTCTCATGTAGTATTCGCCCATGGAATCGTAAGGATTGGCTTCTTGCGGAAATTTTTTTAGGTACTTTTCAAAGGATTTCTTAGCAGACTTCATGTCTCCTGCACCCATATAAGCATATCCTGTCATATTGTATCCTCCTCCCAGATCTGGTGCAAGTTTGACCAGCATTTCTCCGTTTTTCACAGCCTCCTTGTAGTCCATTTTGTAGAAATAATTGACAAATAGGCCTAAATCATACGCTTGGGCTGTTGTCGGGTAGGCGGCCTGTAGTTCTTTGATCACCCCTGTGATATCGGATTTCAGGTCTTGGTCCAGCATCACCAGGGCTTTTCTCAGGATCTTTTCCGATCCGGTGAGTTTATCTTCAGATACCGCCAAAGCTTTGGTAATATTTCCTTTCGGAAAATCCTGGTTTTTTGCATTCAGGCTTCCGATCCCCCATTGTGCCAAGGCCATAAAGAATTCGGGATCAAGTGAGGTTGCTTTCTCCATTAATACCCGATAAGATGTCAGGTTGGCATGTTGGGTGGACAAAGCAGCTTCCTGATAAGCTTGTTTAGCTTCAGGGGAAGTTGTCGATAAAGGCAGAAAGTAATTGTCCTGCGCCTGAAGTGTCAAAGTGCTAAAAATAAGGAAGGCAAAAAGAAGTAAAGTTTTCATAGAATTTGGATTATTTCTTTCCAAATTGGTCTCATCGAAAGATATAAAAAAGAGTTTTAGGACAAATCGATGCTAATACTGTCCGAAAAGGAGTCAATATTGTCCGGGACAGATTAAAATACAAAGCCCTGAAAGCCATAGGCTTATAATTTATTACATTTATCTTATGAAGAGAGTTTGGATTCTTCTGTTTTTTTTAAATCCTGATCTGGCTGTCGCTCAGATAGAAGAAAAGAATGGGCCTTTCCAATACAAAGAGGTATTCGTGGATACGGATGATTTTGGACCAGAATATCTTGAGAAATTGGAAAATACTCTGGCCAGAGTCACAGCCGATTCTCTGTTGAGATTGAGGGTTTTAAATGACTTGGGTTACTACTACCACACCCGAAACCTCACCAAAGCTCTGGAATTAGTGAGTCAGGGACTGGAAGAAGCTACAAATCTTGACAACTCCTATTGGCAAGGAAGGCTTCAAGTTTCCCAGGGAGCGATTTTGCTCAGGATGGAAGAGCTGGAGTTGGCTGAATTGATTCTTAAAAATGCCATTTCAAAAATTCCCGAAAAGGAAAGTTGGTTGCTCTATACCAACCTTGGCTATGTTTACGAAAGACGGGGAGACCTTGGGGTTGCATTTGACTACGCTGCAAAGACTCAAAAAATAGGGGAAACTTACGGAGACAAGAAAGCCATCGCCATGGCTTACTCTGATATGAGCAACCTATTTTGGAAGCAAAAGAAATTTGAGATTGGACTGGAATACGGACTTAAATCCATCTCGATTTTTGAGGAGAGAGGGATTGATGATCTGGATTATGACTTTACGCTTCATGTGGTCGGGAATAATCTCGTAGAGCTCAACAGGCTGGAAGAGGCCCAGAAGTATTTTGAGAAATCAATTCAAATCGGGGAGAAATACGGTTTCTACAATAATCTGAGCGATGGCTACATTGCACTTTCGGAGTTGTATGTTAAAAAGGGGAACTTTCAGGCTGCGATTTCTTCAGGAAGGGAAGCCTTGAAATATGCGGAGCTTTTGGAAAATGGGTTCATGACCGTGCGTTCCTATTTATCCCTTGGAAAGGCAAGCAATGCCGCCGGGAAATTTCCTGAGGCAGGGGATTTTTTAAGGAAAAGCATTCAGAAGGCAACACCTGATTTTGGGGACAAGTATTTCCTGAGTCAAGTCTATTTGGAATTGAGCGTAGCTTTGGAGGGAAGCAAACAGTTTGCGAAAGCCCTGGATGCTACCCGGACCTACGATCAGTTGAGTCAGGAAGTATTCACCGACAAGGCAAATGAAAAGATTACTTTTTTGCAAACCCAGATGGAGCTAACGCAAAAAGAAAGCACCATCAAGTTGCAGGAAGCCAAACTCGCCAAAAACAAAATTCTCCAGATTTTTATCCTGACTTTATCCGGGTTTTTGCTGATGTTTCTGTTTGTTCTTTATCGAATTTTCCTTCGGAAAAAGAAGTATAGCCAGCTTTTGGAAAATAAGAATCTGGAAAAGGAATTCTTACTCAAGGAAATCCACCACCGGGTAAAAAACAACCTGGAGACCATTTCCAGCCTCCTTTCCCTTCAAACCGCAAAAATTGAAAGTCGTGAGTTTCAGGTCATCATGGAAGAAACCCAAAACCGGGTTCATAGTATGGGGATGATTCACAAGCGGCTTTATCAGGGCGATAATATGAAGTCAATCGAGATGAAGGATTTTTTTGAAGGATTGGGAAATTATATCATTGATACCTTTGATGCATCCGGGAGAATTCGATTTTCAACTCAGATGGATCCCATGGAACTGGATGTGGATTGGGCGATTCCGATTGGGTTGATTGTCAATGAATTGGTTTCAAACTCTTTGAAATATGCTTTTCCGGAAAACGGCCCTGGTGAGATCGCAGTCAGACTCTTGGAAGAAGGAAGCTCATTGCATCTCATTGTTTCGGACAACGGGATCGGAATGTCTGGAAGCCCAAAAATTCAGGGGTCAGGTTTTGGAAGTGAGTTGATCCGCCTGCTGACAAGGCAACTTGATGGTAAAATGACCTTGCTAAGCCAGCCAGGAACAAAAGTTTCATTTGAATTTTTAATGCAAAGAGCAGCCTAATGGAAAAGACCAGAATCCTTATTGTGGAAGATGATATGATCATAGCTTCCAATATCAGCCTTCAGCTTAGCAATCTTGGCTATGAAGTTACCGGGATAGAAACCAAAGCGGAGGAAGCAATTCACCATGCGATGGAAACCAAACCTGATATGATTCTTATGGATATTCAACTCAAAGGTAAATCCAATGGAATTGACGCTGCGAATGCTATCCGAAAGTATCTCGATATTCCGCTTATTTACCTCACGGCAAATGTGGATGATTCTACCTTCCAAAAAGCCAAGGAAACCCATCCGTTTGCCTTTATAGCAAAGCCTTTTACTAACCTCAATCTGGAGCGAACCATTGCGCTGGTCGAGGATAAAGTAAAAGAAAAACGAGCAAATGTCTCGGTGGAAGACACGGTCGTTGACTCACAGGAGGACAGGATTTTTATTCGAAATCAGAACAAACTAGTCAAAGTGATGCTGGACGATATTCTCTATGTGGAAGCAGATCGTAACTATTGTAAAATAACGACTACGACTCAGACCTACCTTATCGTAAGTCCACTCGCCAAGCTTTGTGATAAGGTCGACCCGAGGCATTTTATCCGGATCCATCGATCGTTTGTGGTTAACTTTTCAAAACTCGACGCAGTGGCAGAATCCTACGTGGAGGTGAAAGGAAAGCTGATCCCAATCGGTAAACAATACAAAGAGGACTTGCATAAAATGCTCAAAAAGGTCTGATTAAGAGCTTTTTCAAAATTTCATTGCTGGTTCAGAGACATGAATTTCTCCTGTTTGTAAAAAATATATCGACCAATCTCCAATCACAATTGCTCAAAAAAAAATGCTTTTGGCAATCCGAAGATCACCAAAAGCAAGGAGGTTTTTTTTGAAAAGACCCTGATTAACTCAATTGGCGGGTGGGGCGATGGTGAATCCTTGAGTCTCCAGGATACTTAGCATATCATACCAATAACGAATAAATTCAATTTTACCATTTACCAATCTTGAGGCCGTGTGGTAAGGAACCACAATTGTTTTACCGGTTGCCTTATTGGTAAGGGTGTTTGTTCCCCAGGATAAGATCCATTCACCTTCATTCCAGTTATTGGTCACTTTGACTGGCAAATAGAGCTCTCCGGAAAGGCTGTGCTTGTAATTGGAGGTACTTGTAGTGTAATACTCTTTGTGCTGGGCTACTGTAAGCGAGTCTAAGCCTCCGCCCAAACCATAGATCATCGCGCCTGGGGCGAATTGGGCATTCATGGTGGCTACATCCCCGGCCTGAAGGGCTTTTGTGTATTTTTGAACCACCTCCATTGCTTTTGCAGCATTCTGAAATTCAAGGGTCACGTCCTGTGCCTTTGAAACCATAGGCGTCAGCAAGAGCAATAAAGCCAAGGTTAACGTTGCTTTTAAGATTTTCATAATTCGATATTGGATTAAATGGTTAGATAAACAGAAAAATAATAGAATAAGCTCCTGATATTCAGTCTAAAATAAAAGTGGTACAGGACGGGTGAATGGTTTTATTGTCCGGGGATGCTGAAAAATTTCCCGAGGGATACTTAAAACATGTATTTGCCATGGTTAAAAATTATATGTCCTACCTAAAGGCACGGGTTACCTAAATATATTGTTTTTCTACCCGTATTTGGTCCCTAAAGGGACTGATATTGAAATTTCCTCCCACATTTTTGATTGTCCCTTTAGGGACTTTCTATAGGTAGAAAAGAGGTTCTGATTGTTAAATCTGTGCCTTTAGGTACAGAATCTGGAAAATCTGAAACCAAGAATGCCTGTCAGGACTAGGAGGTTCTTTGGTGTTTTTAATTTCGCAGGCTTTTTCTCTTTTCAAAAAACTTGACCAAAAAATATATCACTGTCAAGGCTCCTATAAAAATGAGGGTTCCTCTCATCTCAATTGCTGAAAGATTGGATAGAAAAAAAAGAATAATACCTGCGGAAAGAATCGGAACAGTGTATCCAAAAGGGATTTTAAAACCCCCGTTATCCAATTCTTTCATTTTTCGGAGTTTGATGACAGAGAGCGAAACGCCGAAGTAAACCAACAACATACTGGCTGAAGCTATGACTGCCAACTGCCTGAATCCTCCGGCCGCCGCCATAGTAAAACCAAGTCCGGCATAAAGAAAAATTGCCAGATAGGGAGTCTTGAACCTGGGATGGATCGAAGCTAATTTGTCCAAAGGAATCACCCGATCTCTGGCAAGCCCAAAAATCACTCTTGGCAGGTTGAGAATCTCTCCGCTCAACATCCCAAACATGGATATCCCTGCACCAATAAATAGAAGTGTATAACCCATCGGGCCAAAAACAATTTTGGCCGTTTCTGCCAATGGTGCTGCTTTATACAGAGGTAAATCAGAACCCAAAACCCCCTGTGAAACTGTCTGAATCAGAATATAAAGAAGTAGAACGAATGAAATCCCGATGAAAATCGCCTTTGGAACTGTCTTTTGAGGGTTTTTGATTTCCCCACCCACGCTCAACCCGGTATCTCCACCCTGAAAAGCAAAGAATAAGATCAGGGATGCACTGCCGAATTGCTGGAGTGCGGGACTTGTCTCCCAATACAAATTGGAGAAGGAAACATCTTTCCAGCCTATTACGATCAAGAGCAAAATCGGTGTGAGCTTGGCAACGGTATTGATCTTGACCAGGCCAATTCCCTGCTTTACTCCAATCACATTTAGCGTAGCCAAACCTGAAAATATCAGAAACATAAAAACTACTCGGGCAATTGGATTCTTGAAAACAGGAAAAGCCAAACCGACCAATTCAGTCAATGCATTGGCAACGGCCGCATCGGAAAACACACTGCCCATTACAAGAAATACAGCTGCTAAAAATCCTGGAAAAGGCCCAAAAGCGGTTTCGACATAGGCATATCCTCCTCCTGAGCGAGTCACTTTACTTCCCGCTTCAGCGAAACATAGCATCACCAGAGCAATCAGAAATCCACAAAACAGATAGACAATGATTCCCGATGCCCCCATGATTTCGGCAATGATCGCCGGCAAAACAAATATTCCCGCGCCAACAATGATGTTCACAATGTTGGCGGAAAGTCCCCAAACACCGATTTCCCGTTTTAAGTCTTCTTTTAGTGGAATCATTCGATCAATTTAACGTTCTGCATTATTGAACATCAGGCTTCAATTCTTATCCCGGTAATGATCAAACCAACTCAAAATGGCTGCGGTCTTGCCCATCAGCATACTTGGACGACCTGTCAAGCCATGTGAAGCATTTGGGATTCGGACCATCGCAGTTTCTACCCCCACGAGTTTGAGCGCGGTGTAATATTGCTCTGACTCTGAAATCGGCGTTCGGAAATCCTGTTCTCCTGTGAGCAGCATGGTTGGTGTTTTCACATTTCCCACCAGTGATAGAGGTGATCTTTTCCAATAATTCTCCTGATCCTCCCAAGGCAATTTTCCAAACCAATACTTGGCAAAGAAGGCCGGATTGTCTGCATGAAGCACAAAACTCGTCCAGTTGATCACAGGTTTGGCAACAACAGCGGCCTTGAATCGGATTGTTTTTCCGACGATCCATGCCGTCAAAACGCCTCCTCCGGAACCTCCTGTCACAAACAAGTTTTCTGTATCGATGTAGCCTTTGGCAATCAATGCATCTACTCCGGACATCAGGTCTTCGTAGTCGTGATTAGGATAATCATGATGAATTGAATTGCCAAATTCCTGTCCGTATCCGGTACTTCCTCTTGGATTGGTATACAGGACAACATAACCTGCGGCAGCATAAGCCTGGATTTCGTAGGCAAAAGAAGGCCCGTACATCGCAAATGGTCCGCCATGAATCTCCAGGATCATTGGGTATTTTTTTGCAGGATCAAAATCCGGAGGAGTCACGATCCAGCCTTGAACACGCTTTTTGTCAAAGGAAGATTCCCACCAGATTTCTTCGGATTTGCCGATTTTCCGAAAGGAAAAAAGATCGTCATTGACAGCAGTCAGTCTTTTTGTTGCCCCTCCATTCCAAATCGCCAAGTCTGCCGGATGCTCCGGTCCGCCCTGAGTGAAAGCAAATCGATTGTTGGCCGAAACGGTGAATGTGCCGGCATTGTACGGCCTGCCCAAGTCAAGTCCGCCGAGTCCTTCGACAACCGTTCTGATTTTTCCGGTTAGGGCTACATGTCCGATTTTGGTATCGCCAAATTCATCGTATTGAAAGTAAATTCCCTGTCCGTTTCCTTCCCATTGTGGGTTGCTGGCATCCCGATCCAGATCTGCAGACAGATTTTTTACTCCGCTGCCATCGACATTCATCACATACAAATTGCTGACCTGATAACCTTGGAATGAATCATCATTTCCGGTGAAAGCGATCTTTTTTCCGTCAGGAGAAAGTGCAGGTTCGGAATCAGGCCCGAAGCGTGAGGTCAAGGCTTTTACTTCTCCACTGCTAAGATTCAGGTGATAGATTTCAGAGTTTGCCGGCTCCAACTCGTAATTTTCATGAAGGTTTGCCGAGAATAAAAGACTTTTGCCATCTTTTGCCCAGATGGGACTTCCATGATTATGAGATGTGAAAGTGCGTTGTCTTGGTGTTCCCCCATCGATTCCCAAAGTGAAAATCTGTGATTTGCCAGGTTTCAAATACCCTGCACCATCACCCCGATAATTCAATCCGTCGATAAAGATGGGAGGAGCATTCCATTCTGCGCCTTCCGGTTTGCCCGGAATAGTCAGCATGGATTTTTTGGCTTCAGCCACAAACTGTGTAAAAGCAAGCTGCGAATCATCCGGACTCCAAGACACGGCACCGGGGGGAGTTGTCGTATTGGTCAGAGCTACAGTTTCCCGGGTGTCGGGGTAAAGAAGATAAAGCTTCACCTTTTCATCATCCTGATTGGAGAGGAAAGCCAGCTTTTTGCCGTCATTAGACCAGCGGGGGGCATAGTCACGTTGGTTTCCCTGTGTGAGTTGGCGGATGCGGGTGCCGTCTACATTGCTGATCCAGAGATTGGAATAATCCCGGTCAGTCATGATGTCTTTGAAGTTGCGGACAAACACTATCTGCGAACCGTCCGGCGAAATTTGAGGATCGGTGACATATTCCATGTTGAAAAGGTCAAGGAGTTCCATTTTTGTCTTTTCCTGCGCCTGAATTGGGGTGTAGAAAAAGGCAAAAACAGCGATCAGAAAAAGGGAGATTGGTTTCATGTGTTTATAATTTTTTGTTTAAGGTCACAACCTGTCCCGTGACGAAGGATACTGGATGGAATCTTCGCATGGCAGATAATCATTCCTCTGTGTTACAAAAATGGGGTCATGCTTGATTTCATAAAATTCAATTTTCGTGTTTGGGGAGCTGATGTTTTTGGATGGAGAAATTAGGGTATTTAAAGCCCTTCATTCAGAGTAGATGGTTGTTTGCCGGTATAAGTTGGGGAATTTATTTTACCCATAGGGATTGAAATATAAGGCCGCTTGGTTGTCAATAAGTTACCATTAATTCGGAGGTGCACAAAAAAATAAGATTAGTCTGCGGCGTTTTCCACAATCAGGTAGCTGAAGACCTGATTCTGAGTGGAATTTATAATTTTTTTTAGCCCTTATTTGATTACTGCAGCTTTTCAATTTTGGACCGTGTCTATTACCAAATTATGATATCTAATACGAGATGCTTGTTTTTTTCTTGCGAGGTTTATCTTGGGTATGATTTTCCAGGATTCTCCTAACCCAAAATAAAGTGATCAAAATACGTCTCATCCTTTTCATCTGCTTCCTCGGCCTTTCTTTCAAAGTTAGTGCCCAAGAAGTTAAAGTTTACAAAGAGCCAAAGTTTGGCGTTGAGTGGAGCAAGCCAACGGAATATCCGGACAGGATCATCCTCAACTTCGGCCAAAACCCTGCCCGCGAGGTCAATGCTACCTTTAGAACCAACACCGATATCAAAGTCGCCTACGCGGAGATTGCAGTTGCGACGGCAGCACCCAAGTTTTGGAGAAATGGCAAAACAATCGAAGCTAAGACCGAGCTTCTGGATGCAGACTCGCTGGAAGGCGCCAATGTAAAAGCGCACTACCATTCTGTGGAATTCAAAGATCTGGAGCCAAGTACGATCTATGGATACCGGGTTGGAGATGGAGAGCGATGGAGCGAATGGTTTCAATTTGAAACAGCCTCCGAAAATAAGGATGAGAAGTTTTCTTTCCTCTATGTGGGCGATGCTCAAAATTACGTGCTTGAACTTTGGTCCAGAGTTATCCGGGAAGGTTTCAGGACTGCTCCCGAAGCCAAGTTCTTCATCCATGCCGGTGACTTGATCAACAGTGCCCACCGTGAACAGGAATGGCATGAGTGGTTTACTGCAGGTGGATTTATCCACAGCATGATCCCGTCGATGCCCACTCCAGGCAATCATGAGTACCGGGCAAAAAACGCAGCAGAATCCAGTTTGGGGCAGAGAAGTCTTTCCGTACAGTGGCAACCCCAGTTTACACTTCCGGCCAATGGTCCCGAAGGACTAGAGGAGACAGTGTATTACATGGATTATCAGGATGTCCGCATCATCACGTTGAATAGCAATGTGGAGGTGGAGAGACAGACGATCTGGCTGGAGGAACTTTTGAAAAACACCACTCAAAAATGGATCATCGCTGTCTATCATCACCCGTTGTTTTCGGCCTCTAATGGCAGAGACAATGCAAAACTTAGAGATCTTTGGAGGCCAATATTTGACAAATACAAAGTTGATCTTGCCCTTCAGGGGCATGATCATGCCTACGCCAGAGGGAGAGTTTCTCCGGGAGACAATGTCATGGATGGCATCAACATGAGAGATCAAACGGGAACAGTCTACGTTGTCTCGGTAAGTGGAGGGAAGATGTATACGATCGGTGATGACTGGACTGCGAAAGGAGGGGAAAGAGATCGAATTGGAGAGAATACCCAGCTTTTCCAGGTGGTGACCGTGGAAGGGGACAAGCTCTTATTCGAATCTTATACTGCAATCGGTGAATTGTACGATTCATTCCAGTTGACCAAAAATGGAGATGGGCCGAATGTATTTCTGGAGCTGAGAGCTGAGGCCGTTCCTGAAAAATATCACTCAAACACGATTTCCTACGAGGATAAGCTTCCTGCAGAAATCGAAGCAAAGCTTCTCAAGGAATACATCGACTTCACCATCACCCGGGTCAATATCACCGAGAAGGAAGGTAAAATCAGATACAATGTCCGTCTTGAAAAAGCTGAGGCCCAAGTCAATTTGGTCCTGGATGCAAAAGGAAATGTGATTACGCAGTAAGTCTCCTGGCAACTGTATTTCTTGGTTTTCGGAGAGGTTACCGGATTAAGGATGTAGAGTTTAAATCCTACAGAAATGGATTCTCGAGTTGGGATATTGATAAGATGAATTAAAAAGTTTGCGTTTAGGTATTCCTGAGGGGGATTTGAAGTTTCAATCAGTGATCCAACCGTCAGTTATTAGGTTGGTTCGGGATTGAAATGGATCAGATCCCCCTTTTTTTGATCCAGGAAAAATCGGGAAACTGGGTTAAAGGAGTTTTTAAGGGTTGAATCTTTAGAAACTTATTGGATAGATTCAACCAAGTTTGGATCGATCACAACAGTCTAAAACAATCTACCCAAGAAAAATTACAGCTTAATCATCCCGATGGTTTTCGGCTTCATCTTTTAAAATCCCACTGCTCAGTATACCAAAAAGGGGAAACATCTCAGCATATCCAAGCGGCTCTTGACAGCGGGAATATGTATTTAAGGCCCAATCAGCTACTCCTTCTAAATGCGGATCAATTCAACTCACTTCCGGTTATCAAGTGTCCTTGTCTCCTACGGAGATTGCCAATAAACTTCTTATTAGGACAGGGCTTTTAGCGGAGGAGATGTAGGTTTAGACGGAGGAATTAATTCATTTTTAGTGATTTGACTGTGCTTTGAGATTCAAAAGAAAGGGGGCTGGGACATCGCAATCATTCCTTCAGCTGAAAGTCAAATTATGAAGATTTTCCTTTACGTTTCCAGCGGCGGATATACTAGTTTGCAAATCACCAGCACGGATCAGGATGGCATTCCTTATTGCGGAGAGATAGAATAAACGCTTTCTTGTGCACGGTTTTCTTCCAATAAGCGAACTTCCATTAGGTGACGTCGGAAGTCCGATACTTCGACATGGTTCGACAAGCTCACCAACTGTGCTCAGCACATGTGACCGAAGAAATCCAAAATCAAACTTTCGGCTGGATTTCCATTAGTTTAAACAGACGATTAGTAAGATTATGGATATCCATTTAAACCTATTCTCTTGGGATTTTCTGGCAAATAAAAAGGTGTAGCAAATCGCTACACCCATTTAAAACAATTTATACCTTAATCAAAAAGGACTTTTCTATTAAAGAATTTTAATTGGTGAAAAGTGTTCACTTAAGCCCCCGCTCTCAACAAATATAGAGCAAAGGGACTTCCAAAAAATACCCTGTACAGGGTATTTTTCAGTGAGATTTCATTTTTTTGGTGAATTTCCAAGTTCCTTGTTTATCATTTTATGCTAAAAGCATTCTAAATAAGATTATTTTTTTGCCGCGTTAGAAATTGAAACCCAACCGAATGACGGTCCCGGATTTTTTCATCATAATTGAATCGCTCAGATCCCCCAGTCTCGCTTTCGTAGTCAATGCTCAGAACCCGATAGCCGGCGGTTGCCTGAAAAAGTTTGGAAAATCGATATCCTCCATACGCCTGAATCTGATAAGTCTCCTGTGATCCGATTCCAAATCCACCCAGATCAGCCTTCAATTCTCCTATCCATTTACCGGAATTCGGAATCTGCATTCTAAAGAGCAGAGTGGGGGTAGTGAGGAAGGTAAAAAGGCCAGTGAGGCACTATTTTATATATGTTGGGTAGGTTCAAACTTGAAAAGATTCGAATTAAGATTTCTGAAAAAGAAAAAGGTGCAGCTAATGCCGCACCTATTATCCTGTAGTATAAACCATAATCAAAAAGGACCTATTTCTAGAAGAATCTAATCGGTGAAAAGTGTAACTCAATCTCTATTTCCTCAATGGTAGGCTCTTCCACAAGCCCCCGAAATACCCTATATCATGTATTTTTCAAGGGTTTTGGATGAGAAAATGAGTTCGACACCCTTCGTGCCTGCCTGCCAATTATGGCAAGGTCGCCTGGAATTTAATCGCTATTTTCTATTTCACGGTTCCGATAATCATCGGGATCACCCACGGCTACGCCACGGTGCACTAATATTGAAAGGTTTGACACCCTGCCAGAAGGCAGTCGGGGTCTGCTAATTAGTAATTCGATTGATCCGATCCACTTTACCTTGTACCATCGAATCTACTTTTGAGGAAGTGGAATTGAGCAAAGAATCCAGTGAATTTACTTTTTCTAATTCCCGGTTAATCATCGAGTCCAATGAATCCACTTTATCCAACTCCCGATTGATCAATGAATCCAGTGAACTCACCTTTTCCAATTCCTTATTCATGAGGGAATCGAGCGATTGAGCTTTTTCATTGATCAGATTTACTTTTTCCTGAAGAGTTCCCTCCAGATTTTCACAGGAAGTACTTAGAACCAGCATGCATAAAAGGAGGAATGGAAGACAGAGTACTTTCATAGTGACGTTTTTGTATAATCCCAAGGGATGCAGGTTTGGAGTAAGAACGTTCAGGCATTGCTTCAGTTGGCAAAAGAGAAGTCGTCTATGAAAAATAAATGGAAGTTTATCTTATGATAGAAATAGGTTTTCTTTATCTTAACTCTGCTTGCTTTCAAGAGGTGTTTTGGTTGAAGGATGTTGCTCGATCCAGTCAGAGTCCACTTGAAACTCATTGTTGATAAGAAATAGACTACGCCGAGGTGAATTTTTGGTTCTTTTGGTTCAAGCCAAAAGAACCAAAAATTCAATCCGCAGCTAAGCTTCCACCGCACAATCCCCGCGCACCCTCGCTGCTGCGGCAGCCTTCCCGCCGTTCTAAAACAATAATTTTGATATCCTGAATACTACCCCCGAAAAATTTCCCTTGGGCGCTCAGTCATCGTTTGCAAGATGTCTGGCCGAGAAGAACCTCATCGGGATGATGTTATTGTATCTTGAGGTTCCAACCCGTGGAATAAAATGATGAAGGTAGATTATATTTTTTAGCATGAGAGTTCCCACTGATTCTCTTCAATAATTGATTTTAGTTCACTACTGTCCGACTAAAACAGGCTATTTGTGATAAAGGGGGGAGTTTGGTTTGCATGGGTACTTTTTTCGAGAAATCTTAAGTGCAAGCCCACTAGGTTTGAAAAAGTGCTGTTTGGTGTGATTCTAACAGTGTTTCTTGGAGTTCTTTGTCAGGGTTGTTGAGGAAGTTGGTAACGTGGACGTAGCTGGTTAGGTGAAACCTGGTTATGGCTACCATATTCGAAAAGGCCCGGTTTCGTTTGAGCCGTTTTCGGATAACTTCCACCAGCAACAGGGAGATCAGCGCACACCAGATCTGGATTTCTATGGCGTTTTGATTGTCCCGCAAGAAGCATTTGAAGGGGAAGTTTGGTTTGAGTTTTTTAAACAGCAGTTCAATCTGCCATCTGTATTTGTAAATGGCCGCAATTGTAGATGCTTCCAGCTCCAGGTTGTTGGTCAGAAACACGAGGAGTTTGTGGTTTTTATCATCCCAGTAGGCAATCCTTCGGAGCTTAATTGGATGTTTTTGCTTGTCCAGGGTGTAATGGACAGTGATTGTTTCGTCTTTGAGGATCTCCTGATCTTTGTCTTGGGGCAAGTCTACTTCTTCCGGATTTTCGAATTTGGCGTTGTTTTTCATCCGTGTGATGAAGAATATACCGCGCTCAGTCCATTGGGCATATTGGTAATAATCGGTGTAGCCCTTGTCCATGACCAGATAAGAACCTTCGGGAAGATTCAGGTGCTTGAGAAAGGTATGATCGTGGCGAATTCCCTCGGTAAATCTGAGCAGACAAGGCATCAGTTCGGCAGCATGGATCATCACATGGGCTTTGATTCCTCCCTTGCTTTTGCCATCCTTTCTGGGTCTTCCGGCCACTTTGAGAATGTCCTTGAACAAACTGATCACCGTGGAGTCAACAATAAAAAGCTTCTTGATTACTTCCATTTTCAGTCGACTGTCCGGCAAAATGGCTCGGTATTTTTCAAAAAGCTCCTGATATAGCTCCTTGAATACTTCACTGGGCCTGCGACTGTTTCCATCCGAGATGGTGGAACGGCGGGGAGCCTTG
>JBILPR010000248.1:0-6593 GCA_044373795.1 Algoriphagus sp.
TCTCAGTTAACCTGAGCGTTCTCTGTGGTGAATAGTATTTTTTCATTGAAATTTAAAACCCAATCCAATTTTGACTTTGAATACGTTTATATGGCCTGAAATGCCCGACTTTTTCTGTTAGATTTTGAACATATTGCCGCCCAAAAGCTTATTTATCCATGCTCATTCAATCCCAAAACCTGATTAAAATTTCTCTGTTTTCTTTCATTATTCTGCTTCAGGGATGTGCTTTTCAGCAAGTAACAAGAAGTAAGAACCTGACTTATTTAGAAGCTGATTCTGTCGCGTCCATGCCGGAAAAACATCTGAATGTTTTTTCTCCAAAAGGAGCCAAAGATCTTCCTGTTTTGATTTTTATCCATGGCGGAAGCTGGAACAGTGGAAATAAGGAGATATATGATTTTTTGGGAAGCCGAATGGCGAGGAAATCAGTAGTTACCGTGATAATCGACTATCCTTTGGCACCGGCCAATCAAATTCAATCCATGGAACTTGCAGCTGTTCAGGCAGTCATCTGGACCAAGAATCATATCTCGAACTACGGGGGAGATCCGGGTCAGATTTTTATCTCGGGGCATTCGGCAGGCGGACATTTGGCAGCGTTGCTGGCCACAAAAGAGAGTAATTTCCTGAATTCAGAAATAGATAATCCTCTGAAAGGAGCAATCCTGATTGACCCTGCAGGATTGGATATGCATTGGTTTCTGCAGGAAACAAAGGGCACGGACGAAGAGAAAAAATATTTGGGAGCTTTCACTGCTGATCCTGAGGTTTGGAAAGAAGCTTCTCCGATTTACTTTTTGGAAGGGAAAAATATGCCTATTCTGATAATGGAAGGAGAAAATACCTATCCGGGAATCAGACTTACAATCGATCGATTCCGGAAAGAATCAGAAAAGAAAGGGGTTGAGCTGGATTATGAGTATTACAAAAAGAAGAAACACATCCCGATGATCACCCAGTTTTTCTGGACCTACAATCGGGGATACAAAGAAGTGCTGGGGTTTATTGAGGAAAATAAGTAGGGTGCTTTTGATTGTTCTTAGCCAAATTTAATTGAGCATTTTGGCTGGAAGACGGAAGACGGAAGAGGTCCAAAATCGGACATTGTCACCTCGACAATAGGAGCGGTCTCATTCAATTAGAATAGTATTCCAAAGAATTAGATGTCTCGCTCACCTGCCTTCTGCAGACAGGCTCAACACGAATGATAACCGACAACTGCGACTGATCATTGCGACTGCGACTGCGACTGAAAACTGAGACTGATCACTGAGACTGACCACTGCCTTCAAACTTCATATTTCTGATTTCATATTTCAACTCGGGTCGACATCTGCGATCCATCTGACTGATCTGAATTCCGGCCTTGACTGAAGTTCTTCGATTATTTTTGCAAAACTCTCTTTGAAAACCGCCTGGGTATTTCCCGATCGATCCAGTTTGATCAGGCTTTCAAACTGGTACTGATTTTTGATTCGTGCGATGACGCCTTTCTCAGGACCGAGGACAATCTTCTTCACTGCGATATTTGCCATTTCGCGATGGAGGGAATTTGCAGCTTTTTCTGCCACTTTGAGGTCTGAATGTCGTGTCGTGATTTTGACAAGCTTCACGTAGGGCGGATAGTAAAACTTCTTGCGGTCAAACATTTCCTGGCGGAAAAACTCCGCGTAATCTCCTTTGATCACTTGCTCATACAGATGCGTTTCCGGGTTTCGGGTTTGAATGATAACCTGACCTTTGACTTCTCTTCGGCCCGCTCTTCCGGCTACTTGTGTGATTTGCTGATATGCCCGCTCTCCGGATCTGAAGTCCGGGAAGTTCAAAATCCGATCACCATCCCAGATCCCCACCACTGTCACCCGACCAAAATCAAGCCCTTTAGTGATCATTTGTGTGCCGACAAGAATGTCCAGATTTCCGGCACCAAACTCATCCAATATTCGCTGATAGCCAAATTTATTTCGAGTGGTATCGAGATCCATCCGTCCCAATCGGGCTTCGGGGAAAAGCAAACTCAGCGATTCCTCGATCCGTTCGGTACCCATTCCCATGGTAGCCAATTGCGTGCTTCCGCAGGCAGGGCAGGAGGAAGGTATTTTTTCCTTGTACCCGCAGTAATGACATCGGAGTTCCTCGGCGAATTGATGGTAAGTCAGACTGACGTCGCATTGCACGCATTCGCCAGTCCAGCCGCAATCCTCGCATTGGATGTAGGGGGAATAGCCGCGGCGATTCTGGAAGATCAGAACTTGCTCCTGTTTGGATAGTGCTTCCTGAATTTTCTCCCTCAGGATTCGGGTGGTGTCCAGTTTGAGGAGATTCTTTTTTCGATCTGCTGCCAAATCTGCCAGATGATATTCCGGCATACTTGCATCTCCAAATCGATGATTGATCTCGACATAACCGTATTTTCCCTGACTTGCATTGAAATAGGATTCGAAAGAGGGAGTCGCCGAACCCAAAAGGGTACGGGCCTGATGAAAATAAGCCAACATGATCGCCGAATCGCGGGCATGAAATCTCGGTGCCGGATCAAATTGCTTGTAACTGGGTTCATGCTCCTCATCCACGATGATCATCCCCAAACTATCGAAGGGGAGAAAAATCGAAGAACGAACGCCCACCACAAACGAGAACCTTCCGCTCAAAACTCCATTCCAAACCTCGACTCGCTCGTTGTCGGAATACTTCGAATGATATACTCCCATCTGACTGCCAAAGACTTTTTTCAGTCGGCTTACGATCTGTGTGGTCAGGGCGATTTCCGGCAAAAGCAACAAGACCTGTGAACCGCTTTCCATCACTTCCCGGATCAGCTGAATGTAGATTTCAGTCTTCCCGCTACCGGTTACCCCGTGCAGTAATACCGTCTGCTTGGTTTCGAAATTTGTTTTGATTTCTTCGAAGGCCGACTGTTGCGTGGAGGAAAGAATTGCCGGTTCCTTTTCTGGTTCCTCCTCTTCGATTCGATTGACGACGAGTTTGAATGATTCGAAAACCTCGTTTTTGATCAGGGTTTTCAGCGAACTCTCAGAGTCTCCATCTTCCAAAAGCGTTGCTTTATCCACACCTTTTTCATTGAGATGAGGCTTCTGGAAAACGGGAACGTCTCGCAAGAATTTCAGCAAGATGGATTCTTGTTTTGGCTTTCCTGCCAAAGCTTCAAAAACTGCCTCTAAGGCTTTTTTGTCTCCGGCAATTCGGGAAGTGAGCCGGATGCGAGTCTCTACTTTTGGTGTGTATTTTTCCTGGATTTTCTCAAAAATCAGAATTGCCTCCTTGCCTACCAGACTTTTCAGGATCGGATGGATGGTCTTCACTCCGAGGATTTTTTCGCAGTCCTCGTAGCTGATCTCTTCTGATTTATCGAGGGCGTCCAGGATCTTTATTTCCCGATCATCAAGTGGATAAACGCTCTCTTCCCGGTTAAAATTAGGGTTCAATTGAACCTTACTTTCACTCGAAAGTCTCAGTCCGGAAGGCAAAGCTGCATGCATCACTTCTCCGATGTGGCAGCAATAATACTCAGCCATCCAAACCCAAAAACGAATTTGCAGAGGATTGACACTGGGCTGAATGTCCAAAATGTCCAGAATCAGCTTGGCTTCGTAGGCTTGCGGAGGTTTGTTGTGAACCTTTCCGATGATTCCGGTGAGGACCTTCTTCTTGCCAAACTGGACGATCACCCTTGCACCCAGATTGACCTGGAATTGGAGATTTTTCGGAATCCGGTAAGTGAACATCCGCGGGATCGGAACGGGCAGGATGATATCGGCGAAATTATTTCCGCTTTCCTGAGCTAAAAAATCTTGATCTCCAAACAGGCTTTCCACCAAATCAGGCTAAATATGGGAGTTGTGCGACGGCTTCTTTCAAATTGTTCACCGGCTTTCGGCAGGCATGATCGAAGCAAACATAAATTAAGGCATTTCCTGTCGAATCCGGAGTTTTGCCCTGAAGAATCGGGGCAGTTTCTGTCGGAGAATTTGAGAAAGCCAAAATCAAATTAGGAAAATAAGCTTGTTGAAACTCTCTCGCTTTGGCTTTGGCATCTTTTCCGACTATCGCAACTTCGGCTGTTGGTAAGAGCATTTCCAAAAAGAGACTTGCCCAATTGCAGAGGAAACCGGGATCTTTCAGGATCAGATTTTTCATGCCTCCCAGCATGTTGGAAGCAATTTCTCCATACTTTTCTTCGTAAGTGAAAAGAGAAAGCCGATGAAGGTTTCTGGCCATAATCGAGTTGGAGGCAGGAATCACATTGTCGAAAAGCTCTTTTTTATTGGCAATCAGTTTCTCTGCTTTTGGATTGTTGAAAAAGAAAAATCCGTCGCTCTCATCGTAAAACTGCTCCAGACAAAAGTCTGTGAGTTGCTTCGAAAATTGCATCCATTCAGAATTTCCGGTGGCTTCGAAAGCCATCAAACTAGCCCGAATCACCGAAGAATAATCTTCGAGAAAACCGGGAGTGTAAGCGGTACCATTTTTATAAGATCGATAGAGTACGCCATCGATCATCATTTTTTCACGAATGAATTCAAGGTTTCGGATCGCAAGATTCAGCGTGCTTTCATTTCTTGTTGCATAGAAAGACTGAATCAATCCTGCACTCATGAGTCCGTTCCAGCCACTTAGGATTTTATCGTCCTTGCCGGGAAAGATTCGCTTATTTCTGATTTCCAGAAGTCTGGATTTGACAGCATTCAGCTTTTCAATAAACTCTGGTTCGTTCATTTCAAACTCGGCTGCAAGCTCAGAATAGGGTCTGGTCTGGAAAAGAATATTCACCCCTTCTTCCCAGTTTCCGCCGGGTCTCAGGTTGTATAATTTGCTCAGCCAAGGCATTTCATCGGGCATCAATTTTTTCAATTCTGAATAGGACCAGACGTAGAATTTCCCTTCCACTCCTTCACTGTCGGCGTCCTGAGCGGAGTGAAATCCACCTTCACCCTGCAGCATTTCAGCTTCCAGCCAGGCGATGGTTTCGGTGACTTTTTCGAGGAAAAATGGGTCTTTGCTGACCTGCCACACTTTGGCATACAGCTCCAGCAATTGGCCATTGTCGTAGAGCATTTTTTCGAAATGAGGAGCAAACCACTCCCCATCGACTGAATAGCGCGCAAATCCACCACGGAGCTGATCGTAGATTCCTCCCATTCCGATTTTTTTCAAAGTGAAAAGGACTTTATCGAGCAAACCCCGATTCTTGCTTAACAGCGCATAATCGAGCACAAAATGCCAGATGGCAGGCATCGGGAATTTGGGTTTCCGATTCATTCCGCCCCATTCCTTATCAAATTGAGCCGTGAGTTTGGCGATCACTTCTGCAAGTTCGTCGGGATCGAGTTCCTGATTTCCGGCTGTAATTCCATACTTCTCCGTTTCTTTTCTTTTCAGGCTATGCCCGAAACCTTCGGCGCTTTCCGCCAATTGATCCTCATGCTTCGCAAAGGCATCAGCGATGTTTGCCAGCAGATTTTTCCATTGGTCATTTTTGAAATAAGTACCGCCATAAAAAGGTTTCTGGTTGGGCATCAGGAAAACGTTCAGAGGCCAACCTCCCTGCAACCCCATGTTTTGAACCGCATCCATGTAGATATTGTCAATGTCCGGCCGCTCTTCCCGGTCGATTTTGATGCAGACAAAATGATCGTTCATCAGATCTGCGGTGATTTCATCTTCGAAACTTTCCCGCTCCATCACATGACACCAATGGCAAGCCGAATACCCGATGGAAACGATGATAGGTTTGTTTTCTATTTCTGCTTTTCGCAAGGCTTCCGGTCCCCAGGGAAACCAATCCACGGGATTGTGCGCATGCTGAAGGAGATAGGGACTTTGGCTATGGATGAGGCGATTTGTGGACATTGGAAAGTTTGAAAATTGAAAGATTGTAAAATTGGTCAACCACCAAAATTAAAGCCCTTCGAGGGTTTGTTTGGTTGTCTCTATTTCCTTTGAAAAATCAAATTCAGGTTGTAATCGTTCCAGTTTTTCCAGCAACTTTTCCAGAAATTGGCGATGTGCTTCACTTCCCGGATTTAACGGTCGATGTTCTAACTCGAGTTTGATTTTAAAAATCTGATTGACTTTTTTCTGAGTGAGCGGGGTAAAGAAAGCACCTGCCCATTTGTCCCAGATGTAATTCTCTGCTTGTTCGGACGGGTGAATCATATCAGATTTATAGAAGCGATAATCCCGCAACTCATCCATCATGATCTCATAAGCGGGGAAATAGCTGACGTTTTCAAACTCGTTTTCCAAGTCGGCGCAAAGAACCCGAAGGAGACTTTTGCTGAGCTGATTTTCAGGAATTCCATCTTTGATATGGCGAACAGGACTGACGGTTAGAACGATTTTGAGGGTTGGATTGAAAATCGAAAGCTTCGAAAACATATTTCCCAAAGCCAATTTCATTTCTTCCAAACCCAACAGGCGCTTTTCAAATAAATCCGAAGGCTGTTTATGGCAGTTGGCGACCAAGGTTTGATTTTTCTTAAACTCGTAAACCCAAGCAGTACCCAAAGTCAGAATCAAATGTGTTCCTGTTTTCAGATATCCTCCGGTCAATTCAATTCTTTGATTAA
>JBILPR010000249.1:0-6527 GCA_044373795.1 Algoriphagus sp.
CAATTTTTTTTAGCGGTTTTTTTCTCAATTACTCTACTCTCAGTTGGAAGTGTTTCCGCACAGGAAACCGGAGTTCTTTCAGGAGAAGTCTTGGATGTTAGTAATTCCGAACCTTTGCCGGGGGCTAATATTTATTGGGAAAACGATGTCTCCACAGGAGTAGTGGCAGATTTGGATGGGAAGTTCCAAATCAAGTCAGTTTCACTTCCTGCAAGATTGGTAGTTTCTTACATCGGATTTGAAAAATCAATCCGAACGATCAACCAAAACGATCTGAATAAACCGATCCGCTTTTTCCTGAAACCTGAAGAAATGTCGCTTGATGAAATCATCATCATGGAACGGAGACCCGATGAGCAGGTGAAAAATCTGGAAACAGGTAAAGCCACAATTCCCATGGAAACTATCCGGAATATACCGGCGCTTTTCGGAGAAGTTGATTTGTTGAGAAGTTTGCAATTGCTTCCAGGAGTGCAGACAGCAGGAGAGGGGACAACGGGTCTTTTCGTAAGGGGCGGTTCAAATGATCAGAATTTGATTCAAATCGACGGGGCGCCTGTCTACAATGCATCTCATTTTTTTGGGTTTTTCTCGGTTTTCAATCCGGATGCACTGGATCAGGTGGAGCTTTACAAAGGCAATATGCCCGCATCTTTTGGAGGAAGACTCTCTTCTTTAATCGATGTCTCGCTCAAGGAAGGTAACAATGAGCAAATTCATGGGGAAGGAGGAATTGGAAGCATCTCCTCAAGGTTGACGATTAATGGACCCTTATTTTCAGACAAGTCAACCTTTGTGGTTTCAGCACGGAGGACATATGCTGATGTGTTTTTGAAGCTTTCGAGAAATGAAGATCTGCAGAATAATAAACTCAACTTCCACGACCTGAGTGGCAAGTTTGCGTTTCTGCTGGGTGAAAAAAACAAGCTTACTATTTCCACTTACCAAGGAGCGGATTTCCTGGGACTGGACGAATCCTTCGGTTTGGGCTGGATGAATTGGGTGAGTTCGGCACAGTGGAATAGAAATATCTCCGAAAAAGCATTTTTTGACTTGCAAGCTTATCATTCTAAGTATAACTACCGGGTGGAATTTGATGATCCCGACAATGGATTTGAATGGAATAACAAACTCTCGGAAACCGGGGTAAAAGGCCAATGGACTTTGCTGAAAGGTGAATCTTTGCAAACCTATTGGGGTTTTCATAGCCAATACTACCATTTTGCACCTATCGAACTACTTCCTGCTGCCAACAGTAATATTCTGCCGATTTCCACAAATCCGAAAAATGGAGTTTTGAATAATCTCTTTGCAGGGATGACGTATGAAATCAGCCCCAAACTTAGTACCGAGGCTGGTTTGCGATGGGGCTTTTACAATCAGGTGGGAAAAGGTGTAGACTATATTTATTCGACGGAGTCCCCCGAACGCTCCGAGGATATCACTGATTCGGTAAATTACAATACCCTTGAAAACATCAAATTCTACCAGGGACTGGAGCCTAGAATCGCTTTTCGATATTTGATCAATGATCAATTCTCCATCAAAACCGCTTATAACAGAAACTTCCAATACGTACAGATTGCCTCCAACAGTTCGGCAGGGCTTCCGATCGACCGATGGATTTTGGCAGGAACCTATGTACCACCGATTCGTGCAGATCAGGTTTCTGTAGGGTTGTTTCACAATTTCGATAATAACCGCTGGGAGTTTTCTGTCGAAGGATATTACAAAGATTTCAGAAATATCATTGACCTGAAAAACGGTGCAAATGTGCTTTTCAACGATAATGTCGAAACAGAGATTTTGACAGGAAATGGCTGGGCGTATGGCGCTGAGTTTTTGCTGCGAAAGAACATCGGTAAAACCACCGGTTGGCTGGCTTACACCTGGTCCAGAACTTGGCGAAAAATCGAGGGAATCAGTGAGGGACGGGCCTACAATCCGAGATACGACCGCCCACACGATGTGACGATGGTCCTGAACCATGAGTTTACACCCAGCTGGTCGGCAGGTCTGACCTTCGTCTACACGACCGGTCAGGCAGTTTCATTTCCGATAGGGACTTATGTTGCAGACAATCAGATTTTGCCTCTCTATTCGGACTTGAGAAATGAAGATCGATATCCGAATTATCATCGGATGGATTTCTCAGTCACTTGGAAAAATCCCGATAAAGGCAGGAAATGGCGAGGCAGCTGGAACTTCAGTGTCTACAATCTCTATGGGAGGAAGAATCCTTTCTCGTATGAATTCCGGGAGATTTACAACGATGATATCAATTATGACCAGGAAACAGACGGCCCGATTGTCTCTTCCAGGCCCGGAACTGTCATGACTTATCTCTTTACTTTTTTGCCATCTATTACCTACAATTTCCAGTTCTGATATGAAATCGAGCATATTGCAAGCGTCACATACCGGAATGATTATCAGCTATGCGAGATTCTCCCGAAACAAGTTCGGGACAGGCTATCTGACCTTTAAAAAAAATTATAAACAGATGAATAGACTTTGGATATACCTGTTCACAATTTCGCTGTTCTCTTGTCAGGAAGAAGTGGATTTGCCACTTGCTACCATCGAAGGGGCGGTGCCGGTGATTGAGGGAACGTGGACCGATTGGAATTCTTACAATGAAGTCAGGATTTCGCTGGCGCAAAATTACTTTGACACAACGGATCGGCAGATCATCAGTGAGGCCCGGGTTTTTATTACGATTCCCGGTACTGAAACCCTAATTCCATTCTCTTACAGACCAGAGAGCTTTAGTTTTCGACCGGAAAATCCTCGCGATGTTGCAAAAGTAGGAGAGACGTATCAATTGTTTGTGGAGTGGCAAGGCAAGGTCTTTACTGCAAAAGGCCTGATGCTGGAGGGTCCGACAGTTGATAGTTTAACGTATGAATTTCAGGAAGAAAGGCTTTTTAGGGAAGAAGGATATTACATCAAAGTCTATGGGAAAATCCCGTTTGAAGAGGATAATAATTATCGGATTCGGGTGATTGAAAACGATACCTTGAAAAATGATCGGGACGATTATCTGCTTTTTGACGACACATTTGGATTGACTTTTTTTGAAGAAGGGTTGGAGTTGGGTTATGCATTTGAACCTGGCGATCGGGTAGGTCTGGAGCTCTATCGGATGAACCGGGACATGTTTGATTATTTGTCTCAATTGGTGAATCTGCTTTTCAGCGATGGAGGATTATTTAGCCCTCCGCCTCAAAATCCGGATACCAATATTAAAGTGATAAGAGGAGAATCTGAGGTTTTGGGTTTCTTTCTAGTTTCTCCTGTCCTGCGGGAAAATATTTTTATCAGGGTGGACAAATAAATTCTCAAAAAATATTTGGAAGCAAATCAAATCAATCGTAATATTGCGATGTAATTATGGGTGTCACCAAAACAGACCTATTCACCGCTGAGCAAAATGAGCTCGCACTATTGGCAAAAGCCATGGCTCATCCGGCCAGGATTGCGATTTTGCAGTATTTGATTGCGAGTAATTCTTGTGTAAACGGGACTCTTGTCCAGGAACTTGGACTTGCTCAGGCTACGATTTCCCAGCATTTGCGGGAGCTCAAAGATATCGGTCTCATCAAAGGAACGATTGAAGGAGTATCTGTCAACTATTGTATTCATGCAGAAAATTGGCAAAAAGTGAAAGGCCTTTTCAACGGGCTTTTCGACCAGTATTCCGCTGCTGGTGGAGATACTTGTTGTTAAAAAAATTTGAATCTATCTATCGTAATATTGCAATTAAATAAAGCTATGAAATCGAGCATGAAGAAAACGTCACACACTTGGATGATTATCAGTAATGCGAGATTCCTCCCGATAGCTATCGGGATGACCATTCAAAATCAAATTATAAACACATGAAACTTTCAGAAATCAAATCAAAACTTCCGGAACTCAGCCAATTGACGTTCAGACTTCCTGACGGCACGTCCGTTCCGGCGCATTTTCACATCACTGAAGTTGGGCAGATCAACAAGCGATTTATTGATTGCGGGGGAACTCTTCGCGATGAGAAAGCGGTCAATTTCCAACTTTGGGAAGATGGAGATTACGATCATAGACTGGGAGCCACCAAACTTCTGGATATCATCCAGCTTTCTGAAAGAGTTTTGGGCTTGGAAGACCTCGATGTGGAAGTCGAATATCAGGGGGATACAATTGGAAAATACGGACTGGAATTTTCCGAAGGAGCCTTTCATCTGACTGCGAAAACGACCGATTGCCTGGCGAAAGACAAATGTGGGATTCCTGCTCAAAAGCCAAAAATCAGACTTTCTGCTACGACTGCAAGTGCAGCTGGTTCTTGTGCTCCGGGTTCGGGTTGCTGCTAAACTTAAACCTGACTTTTAATGAAAAATTCATTTTTTCCGGCTTTGAAAGCCACCATTTCCGAATTACCCATCAATCAGATTCCGGCGGAGCGATTGCCGGTGATCGATAGCATGGCGGATTATATTCTTTCGAAAATCAAATTGAATGAGGAAGTTCGCCTGAATTTCATCTGCACTCATAATAGCCGTAGAAGTCAGTTTTCGCAGATCTGGGGTCAGACGGCCGCTGATTATTATGGGATTCCGGCAGTTAGCTATTCGGGAGGGGTAGAAGTCACGGCTTTCAATGAGCGGGCAGTCGCAGCGATCAAAAGAGACGGATTCAAAGTCGTGCAGAAAGGCGATGGAAACCCGGTTTACTTTGTCTTTCACGGGGAAGATTCAGAACCGATCGTGACTTTTTCGAAAGTTTACGATGATCCGATAAACGCCCAAAAAGGCTTTGCCGCTGTGATGACCTGTGACCATGCGGATGAGAATTGTCCTTTTATTCCGGGAGCCGAGGCGAGAATTCCTTTGAGGTTTGAAGATCCCAAGGCTTTTGACGGGACCGAGTTGGAAGAGAAAATGTACACCGGGCGGTCTCATCAGATCGGAGCGGAGTTGTTTCTGATTTTCCAAAAAGTGAAAGAAAAGCTATGATCGCTCAGCCAAAGAAACTGGGTTTTCTGGATCGAAATCTGACAGGCTGGATCTTTTTGGCGATGTTGATCGGAGTAGGCTTGGGTTACTTCTTTCCCTCGGGAAGTAATTGGGTTGAATCGATGAGTTCGGGAACTACCAATATTCCAATCGCAATTGGCCTGATCCTGATGATGTATCCGCCCTTGGCCAAAGTTGATTATCGACTCCTTCCGAAAGTTTTCAAAAACGTCAAAGTCTTGAGCATTTCCCTGATTCTGAACTGGATTGTCGGGCCTTTTTTGATGTTTTTTCTTGCTATTACTTTCCTTCGGGATTATCCGGAATACATGGTGGGTTTGATTCTGATCGGCCTTGCTCGTTGCATTGCGATGGTTTTGGTGTGGAATGATCTGGCCGAGGGAAGCAGTGAATACGGTGCCGGATTGGTTGCGCTCAACAGTATTTTTCAGGTGTTTGGATATAGCTTTTATGCCTGGCTTTTCATTACCATTCTTCCTCCTTACTTCGGTTTCGAAGGAGCCATTGTAGATATTTCTATTTGGACCATTGCAGAAAGCGTCGCGATTTACTTGGGAATCCCCTTTCTGGCGGGTTTGCTGAGCAGGATTTTTCTCCCAAAATGGAAAGGGGAAGATTGGTACAAAAATGTCTATTTACCCAAAATAGGTCCGATCACGCTGATCGCATTGCTTTTTACCATCATGGTGATGTTCTCGTTGAAGGGGGAACTGATCGTGACGATTCCCTTGGATGTCTTGAGGATTGCGCTGCCTTTGTTGGTCTATTTTCTGATCATGTTTGGTCTTGGCTTTTTCTTCAGCAAAGCGATGGGAGCACCCTACGATCAGAATGCTGCGATTTCTTTTACTGCTGCCGGGAATAATTTCGAGTTGGCGATTGCAGTAGCGATTGCTGTTTTCGGGTTAAATTCCGGACAAGCTTTTGCAGGAGTGATTGGTCCTTTGGTGGAGGTTCCGGCTTTGATATTACTGGTGAGAGTGGCTTTCCGATGGAGAGAAAAGTATTATCCTTCGAAAGTTTAAAAGAGATTTTCTCAAAATTTCATTCTTAGACTTCACCATCTTACTTGCATCGAAAATTATTTTGAGTCAAGAAAATAATGGCTTTACCTAAATTCAGAAGTTGGGAAAATGGAAGGTTCTTCAAGGAAAGTTGAAGTTTATTTGGTATTCAATCCTTTCTCGCAGTTTTTTTCTCTAGTCACTTTTTGAGGGCAAAAAGTAACCAAAAACCTTAATGCCTGGCTATTTATTTCAAATAGGCAAAGTTTAGTACTGGGAAAAGCATTCTTGGCTATTTGATTTTAAATCTTGATCAACCCTAAAAATGGGTGGATTTCTCTCGTTCCACTTCGAGAACTAACCCATTTTCTTAACGGTTTTGATCTGCTGTTTAACCCGGACTATGCATTAGGTTTCGTTATGAGGACAGTAAGTGCAATAAAATCAGGCTGTTTGGAGACTGAGGCATAGCACCGCTATGGTGAAGTCGAAAACAGCAACGTAG
>JBILPR010000250.1:0-6510 GCA_044373795.1 Algoriphagus sp.
CGAAAAGCACCTGTCGGTTCAAATTGGACAACGACACGATATCTCCATCCATAATCCCAATTTTTCCCACTCCCGCAGCGGCCAGGTACAATAATATCGGACAACCCAAACCTCCGGCCCCAATGACCAAAACGGTTGCATTTTGAAGCTTTTGCTGGGCTTCCATTCCGAAACCGGAGAGAATATGTTGTCTTTCGAATCGACTCATAAGCAGTTAACCGCCCGAAAAAGGTGGTAATAAAGCTATTTCACTTCCTGCGGAAATTTGTGCATTTCCGAAAGCAAGTTGTTTGTTGATCGCAATGCTGAATTTCATATTTTTCAATTCCGGAAACTTATCGAACAAAGACTTTTTAAGCTCCTCGATCGATGAAATTCCTGAAAGAATAATCTCCCCGGAACCGATTTTCTCCGCTATCATCCCAAAAGCCTTAACCGTAATTTTCTTTTCTTTCGTTTCCATTTTCCTTTTTGCAAACCCTGAAAGATTTGCTGTTGTCAAGATAAAATCAATTTAACTGAAGCAAACAAGAGTACAAAAGCAAGAACATACTTGAGCGTCTTGGGGCTGAACTTTTGTGCACCCAAATAAGAGCCTAAAATGCCTCCAATCACCGTCAGAGGCGTAAGCATCCACAATTCCGGCGAAATCTCAACCTGAAGTGAATTGGCACCAAAAAATCCGGCAACTGAGTTAAGAAAGATGAACAAAGCGCTCAAAGCAGCGGTCTCTTTTACATCCGCCCAACCCAGCATCAAAATGATTGGTGAAAGGATGATTCCACCTCCGATTCCGATCAGGCCGGATACAAAGCCAATCATTAACCCCAAAACTGGACCCATCCACCAGGATCGGTTTATCTTTTCTCCGGAAGCAACCGGAAAAACTCCGGCAAACTTCAAAACCGGAAACAACAAAAGGAAGCCGAGAATCTTCTTATAAATCTCCGCATCCAATAAGATTTTACCGCCGAAATAGGCAGCCGGAACGGAAAATATGATCAGGGAAAGAAACAGCGTCAGGGGAAATACGGTGACTTTACGATAGTTCAAAAACGCCACCAGCGAAACCATCATGTTCAAAATCAAAGCTGTGGGACGGATTTCCTCAGGCGCAAAACCAAAGATTGCCAAAAACATTAAATAGCTGCTGGCGCCACCGTGACCGACAGAAGCGTAGAGAAATGATGCAAACGGCATCAAAATGAATAGTAAATAGATCGATTCCTCTCCCCACATAGCCTACCACGAATAAAATGAAACCAGCATTCCCGCCTCCAAAAACTCTGAATCCATTGGAATCTCTGCTAGTCCGTCAGCCTGACCAAATGAAAGCAAATTAAAAGATTCCTGACCCGGGAGAATCTGAACCTTTCCATTTTCAATTTTTGCTTTCAGAAAAAGCGTAAGGTTAACGGATTTGGTAAATAAGTCTGCCAAAGGTAAAATCAGGGATGGTCTCCAGGAATCAGAATGACCGGCCCACTGAAGGATCGATGGCTTCACATAATTCAAAAAGCAAGTCAGGACCGAAGCTGGATTTCCAGGAAGAGCAAAGACGATTTTCCCTTCCTTTTTCCCTGCGAAAAGTGGTTTTCCGGGACGCTGACTTATTTTGTAGAAGATTTCCTCAACCCCATTTTCGCTCAAACCATCCTTTACAAAGTCAAAATCTCCAACCGAAATGCCACCTGTAAGTAAGAGGAAATCACAGACTTTAAGCGCTTCTCTGATGGTTAAAATCACTTTCTCAAAGTCATCCTCGGCGTGGAAGATTTGAACATCTTTCACTCCCAAATCATCTAAATAAGCTTGAATGGCGGGACCGCTTGAATTATAGATTTGACCCGGATTTAACTGTTGGCCAACTTCCCGAAGTTCATTTCCAGTTACTATCAGAGCAACTTTTGGAAGATTATAAACTTCAACCTCCGCAATTCCTAGAGAGGCTAAAAGTGCAATAGTACCTGGATTGACCCGGCTTCCCACCTGAAGAATTTCGTCCCCTTTCTTGCACTGAGCGCCTCGAAGCCGAACACTGGCACCGGGTCGGAAATCCTTTCTTTCGAATTGTATCTTGTTTCCTGTTCTGATTATTTTCTCTTGCTGAATGACCGTATCAGCGCCGGGAGGAATCGGAGCTCCGGTAAAAATCCTTGCCGCTTCGCCCTTTTGCAAGCTTTTCAACTCACTATCACCGGCGGCGACCAGTCCGAGAACTTCTCTGGACTCGCCGTCATCTTCCCAGGCGAGTGCATAACCATCCATTGCCGAATTGTCAAAAGAAGGCACATCCATTGGCGCAATGGTATTTTTTGCAAGAACCTTTCCATTGGATAGTCGGATGGGGCAAAGTTGGGTTGACCCAATTGGAATGTGTTTTTTAAGCAGGGCTTTTGCCTCAGAGACAGTGATTGGTAATGACATTATCCGCCGATATTAATCATGCTTCGATTTTCGATTTTCTTAGGATCAGCCTTCAGATAATCAGGGCTAAATTGACCTCCCAATGCAGCGTGCTTGCGGGAAAGTGAGGTTTGGACAAGAGGAAGAATTGCTTCTCCTTTTCGGATTGCGCCGAGCAAATCCATCTCTTCTTTGCCAAAAAGGCAATTTTTCATTTTTCCGTCGGCAGTCAATCGCATTCTGTTGCAATCCCCGCAAAAATGCTCACTCATCGTGGTGATGAATGCAAAAGTACCTTCATGTCCGACCGCTTTATATTTTTTGGCTGTTGCATGTGGCTTATCGTCTAGCTTTATCACGTCAAATTCATCCGTTACAATTTTCAAAAGTTCGACGGCTGTCACCACCTGATTGCTGCTCCAGTGGTTTCCGGAGAAAGGCATAAACTCAATAAACCTGACGTGCAAAGGAAGTTTTTCGGTAACCCGAATAAAGTCAGAAACCTCTTTGTCAATCACTCCGTTAAGGGCCACGGCATTTATTTTAACCCGAAAGCCATTGTCCAACATCAGTAGGATATTATTCCAGACTTGGTCAAACTGGTCTCGTTTTGTCAGATTTTTAAAAACCTCTTTGCTCAGAGTATCTAAGCTAATATTGACTGATTTGACTCCGGCTGATTTCAAAGAATCGAGATGCTTGTCAAGCAAAATCCCGTTTGTCGTAAGGGTAAGCTCAACCGGAAACTTGGAAAGTCTTGCCAGAATATCCGCAAATTCCTTCCGAACCAAGGGTTCACCACCTGTCAATCGGATCTTTTTTACACCAAGGGAGACGAAAACTTCGGCTATTTGAATAATCTCATTGGCACTCATCAATTTCGAAGAAGGCATCCACTGCATATCTTCCTGAGGCATACAATACGTGCAGCGGAAGTTGCAATTATCCGTCAGAGATATTCTCAGGTAATCATGTATCCGTCCGAAAGAGTCTTGAAGCATCGTTGAAACCTTTGAAAGGTAGGTTTATGAGTGAAAGATAAGCCAATCAGGAATAATAGTAAACAAGAATTACACCGGTAATTTTGGAAAATCTCATTCGGATAAGTCAAATCTTAAGTACTTGAAGAAATTGAAAAGGTTGGGTCGAATGCTTTAGGAAGGAGAACCAAAAGGTCTGATTATTAGATGAATCTCTCATTCTTGTGTACAAGTATTTGCTAAAAAATTGAATGGAGAAAATACTTTAAAACTGTATTTTGATAAAAAAAATCTATCGATATGGAAATTTATCTTGAATCAATTTTTTGTTTTAAATACATTTTTTTGATTTTCAAATACAAATAAAACTCTTTCAATCCAAAACATACACTCTGTTGATATTTTGTTTTGCAAATGATTGTTTAATTTATACTTTCATTCTGATTTTCAATTAATTACCCTATTTATTTACAACTGCTTCTAAGAAGACAAACAATCAAAAAGATACAATTACGAATGTATCACCCAACCCATTAAACTCACCCAAAATGAAAATAGGAATACTAGGCGGAACTAAATTAGCGTTAGCTCTGGGCAATAAATACCTTGACTCGGGACTAAAAGTATCTTTTGGTGTCCGAGAGGAATTTGAAATCAAAGAAATAGGCTGGAAAATTTTGAATATGTTTCTCGACAAAGTTTTAAGCATTGAAGAAGCGATAGATAAATCAGATATTATCTTCATTTGCTGCGAAAATGAGTATTTGACGAAGATTATAGCAAAACTTAAAAGTGTCAATCTCGAAGGAAAAATTCTGATAGATTGCACAAACAGTGCTCTTTACAAGGTTTTCGATTGCAATACCACATTAATAAGATCAGAAATTAAAGAAGTTCCGATATTCAAAGCGTTCAATAATTTGGGGCTTGATTATCCCAAAAATGATCTTCTGGGAGTAGTAAAAGAAACCTATTTCTGCGGTGAAAATGGAATTGAAAAATCGAAAGTAAAAAGGTTGATTGAATTGATAGGATATAGAGCCATTGATTCAGGAGGACTTGACAATGCATTACTTTTGGAGGCTTTTTATCATCTAAGAAAAGAAATAATGACAAATAAAAACGAGCAATCCGATTATCACTTTAAACTCATCTCTTGCTAAGTCAAATTATTTCATGATTATCCGCTATTTTGCCAGTAGTGCTAAAAAAGAGCTTTGAACAGTAGATGATCGTCCACACCTGTCCGCCGCGGTGGAGACCACGGACAACAGCTGGTCGATTTGAATTCCAAGCCTTCTTCTATTCGGGTAGTGGCAAGATTGCGGATAGACACACGGATAATTTTAGAAGGTTGATTGTACAGAAGGTCGCAGATATTTTTTTTAAAATCCGCGTAAATCCGCGTAAATCAGCTAAATCCGCGTCATCCGTGTTCTATCGAATAGAACGCTGATGACGCAGATTGTGCGGATGGTCGCAGATAATCATGATTATCCGCTATTTTGACAGTAGTGCTGAAAAAGAGCTTTGAACAGTAGATAATCGTCCACACCTGTCCGCCGCGGTGGAGACCACGGACGACAGCTGGTCGATTTGAATTTCAAACTTTCTTCTATTCGGGTAATGGCAAGAATGTGGATATTCACAAATTTTTTATAAGGTTTTTTGATATTCACTCTGGGTACTATTAAAGAGTAAGTATTCATTTTTTGCCCGAAATTTAGTTTTTCAAAATGCCTTTGAAACATCATTGCTTGATAAAGTCGGTAAATAGGATTACTACTTTAATTGATTTTTCAAGTAGATTAGTGCTTGATGTCCAGCAAACAAGAAATCAACAAGCTCCTCACCTTTTTTCGGAAAATTAACCCCATTTCTAAGGAAGCGGAACAGGCAATCATTGATTTGGCCACTATGGTTTCTGTCAAAAAAAATCAGGATTTGCAGCCAATCGGCGTCACTTGCCGAACGATTTATTTTGTGCAGAGAGGTTTGGCTAGGATCTATTATTACAAAGACGGAAACGAAATCACCGAATATTTTGCTTTCGAAAACGATATAATAGTAAGGGCAAAGAGCCTTTTCACAGGGAAGCCTAGCAAAAAAGCAATTAAGGCGGTCGAAGACACTGTCTTTATCGGTATTCCTTCAGCTCAACTTTTTGAACTCTATGACTTATTTCCCGATATCGAGCGGCTTTTTCGCAAAATCACCGAATCGGCTTACGTTGATACCGTCAACCGGATCGAAAGCATTCAGTTCCACTCGGCTGAGGAGCGCTACAACCAACTTTTATCCGAAAATCCCTCGATGATTCAACGGATCCCTCTCAAACACATCGCTTCCTATCTGGGAATTACCCAAGTAAGCCTGAGTCGAATTCGTGCCATCCGCTGATTATTTAACAATTGTAAAAAGAATGGACTGAGAATCTGGGGACCTTTGCATGATGGTTCAACAGCCTTTGCAAAATATCAAACTCGGTCTGAAAGAAAATTGGCAACAGTTTACCATTTTGGTCATTGTCAATGCCTTTGTTGGCGGAATGATCGGAATGGAGCGATCTATCTTTCCTCAGTTTGCCGAGGAGATCTTTGGAATTGAATCCAAAACTGCAATCCTTTCTTTTATCACTGCTTTTGGAATTACAAAGGCGTTAACAAACTACCTTACCGGAAGACTTGCCAATCTTTTTGGACGTAGAAATCTGCTGCTTTTTGGTTGGGTTCTGGCGATTCCTATCCCCTTTCTTTTGATTTATGCTCCTTCCTGGGGATGGGTGATTTTTGCAAACGTCCTTCTAGGAATGAGTCAGGGGTTAACTTGGAGTAGCACTGTAGTGATGAAGATTGATTTGGTAGGAGAACAGGACCGTGGATTTGCAATGGGGCTGAATGAGTTTGCCGGTTACTTCGCTGTCGGCATAATCGCCTTTCTTTCCGGCTATCTCGCAAATCGATACGGCATCACACCTTATCCTTTTTATCTGGGCGTAGTGATTTCAATTGTGGGGTTGTTATTGACTTTGTTTTTTGTGAAAGACACCCAGAATTTTGTGCATCATGAAGCCAAAAAAGACACAACAGTTCAGTTAGAGGGGGTTTTCCTGGAAACTTCTTTC
>JBILPR010000251.1:0-6509 GCA_044373795.1 Algoriphagus sp.
ATTTACTCCGACCACGTATTCACCCACTTTTGCCATAGCTCCCGGCTGAGTCAAAGGAGCTTTCAGTGTTGGATTCCAGCTTTCACCGGTCAGGATTTTCTTGATTCTGAAGTTTCCGTTTACAACCTCGTAATCAGCACCCAGCAAACCGATTGGAACGGAATTGACTTCCGGGAAATCTCCGCCACGGGTGTAACTATGACCTACCGCCACTTCACCACCGATGATATCGATGATGTAATTCATATCCGAGCGATGACGCACATGAGCTACCCAAGGCTTGTACCATTCGTAAATCTCATCCCAAGGTGCTCCGTGTACATTGTCCACATAGAGGAAATCGCGCTGATATCTCCAGCCTTCGCGGTAGATCTGCTGCCATTCGTCCATTGGATTGACTTTCACTTTCATCCCCGCTAGGGCTTTCAACGCTCCGTCTCCAGCTTTTTTGCCGGTGGCGGAAGTCTCCAGAATTCCCCAAGTGGAGTTGCTTTGATAGAGTAGTGATTTGCGGTCTTTTGAAACGACCACCTGATCCACTTTCGGAAGGAAAACCTCCGACTTGCGCTTTTTCAGGTCGTATTTGTGAAGGACTGTTCCTTCGTTTTCCACCACTTCCATATAGAAAACAAAGCCTTCAGGAGCCGAAGCCATTCCGGTGTAGTTTCTCGCCGGAGCATCTATCGCCACGATTCTTTGCTGGATTCCTGCTTCGTCAATCTTCACCGTTACCGGTGTTTTGTCGTCTTTTTTCTCAGAAGGCTTATCAGTTTCCTCATCGGATTGAGTCAGGAGAGGAGAGGAGTCGGTTGAATTCAGCACTGTCAGATACAAACTTCTGGTGATCGGATGATCATAGCTGCTCATGTCGAGCCAACCTGTATTCAATCCAAAATCAGTGCTGGCAAGGAAGTAGAGGTATTTTCCGCTTTCGTCCCAAACCGGAGAAATCGCATCTGCCATATCATCGCTGATCTGGATTTTTTTGCCGGATTCAACCTGATAGACAAAAATCGATTTAAACTGATTGTCGTTCAATCGGGCATAAGCGATCCATTTTCCGTCAGGTGACCAAACAGGATTCATGCTTCTGGTAGGATGTGCGAATCGCTCAGTATCAGCAATTTTTGCATTTCCGGAAGCAATATTCACCACCCAGATATTGTAGTCAGTGTCGGTGAAAGCCAGATGAGCTCCGTCAGGTGACCATTCAGGTTTGAAGAAAAAGCTCGGATCGGGCAGGTTGATTTTCTTTTGGATTCCGCCATCCTGATCCGCGATTACAAGTTCGTATTCCCCTTTGGCATCTGAGAAATAGGCGATTTGCTTTCCGTCAGGAGACCAAACCGGCGCTCTTTCTGCAGACAGGGAAGTATTGGAAATATTTCTTCCTGCTCCGTTTTCCTTGGGAACGGTGATGATTTCCCCGCGGAATTCAAAGATTGCGCGCTGACCGGTAGGTGAGATTTGAGGATTTTGGAGTTGAGCTGCAGAGACATTTACCCAACGCTCGCGAGCCCAGTGGAAATCTCCGGCTACGGTGATGTTTAATTTTTGGCTTTGTCCGGAAGCAGGATTCAGCAAATTAAGGTAACCGCCTTGTTCGTAGACGATTTCGGTTCCATTTCCATCCAAACTCTTGATGTCAAAATCTTTCAGGAAAGTCTCCTGTTTTTCTTGATTTGTTGCCGGATCGAATGACCAGATGTTTGCCAGAAAATCACGCTCGGAGATGTAGAAAACTTTGTTTCCCATCCAGATCGGATCGGTATGGCGCTCCATATCCGTTTGCGGAGTCATCTTGAGAGTGTAATCTTTCAGGTCTACAATCCAGATGGGTTTGGCTTGACCGCCGCGGTGGTTTCTCCATTCCGGATCCCAGAAGGAAATTTGCTGGTAGGCAATATGCTTTCCGTCAGGAGAAATTTCACCGTTTACAGCTCTTGGGATTGCCATGGGCTCAGGCATTCCGCCTGTTTTGCTGATTTTGAAGAATTTGGATTCCTGCGTTGCAAAGCCTTCACGGCCGGAAGTGAAGGTGATGTGGTTTCCGTCCGGAGTCCAACCTGTCACCAAATCTGCACCCGGATGCCAAGTGAGTCTTTGCGGATCGCCACCTTCGGATGGGATCAGGTAAACATCTGTGTTGCCGTCGTATTCGGCTGTAAATGCAATTTGCTTTCCGTCAGGGGAAAAATGAGGAAGCGTTTCTTCTCCTTCATTGCTGGTGAGACGGATGGCTGATCCGCCGGATTTTCCCACTTTCCAAAGGTCATTTGCATAGACAAAGACGATATCGGACTGGCTGAGAGTAGGTTGGCGGAGGAGTTGGGTGCCTTGCCCAAACGCCGAAAAGCCCAGCCCCGAAGCTAAGATTAGGGTAAATATTCTTTTCATCTGTTTATAATTGTTTTTAAAAGTTCAGATGGAATCTCGCATGGTTGATAATCATTCCAGTGTGTGACGGAACAGTCATGCTCGATTTCATTTAGATTGATGAAACTGATTTGAATAAAAATAAGGGAGTGGATATCAGTTTACTAACCGATGGTAAAAAAAATTGAATAAATCGGGTTAAGGTTTCCGCTATAAACTTTTATGATATTTCCAAATTAGGCGACCCCTGTTCCCGGTTCCAATCATACTAAAAAACTCAAAAGGTGAAAATTTAGTTAATTTTCACCTTTTGTTTGGAAGTAGATTTTTGATCAATTCAGGTCAGAGAATTGCAGAAAATTATCTTACTTTTTGTCTTCAGAGGTATCTCTTTCGTCGCTTGGTTGATTTTTCGCTTTTTGGCTGATTCCCATTTTATCCAGCTCCATCAGTCCTTTATTCTTTATTGGAAAAGATCGGGTAGGATCCGGGGTAATAAATTCTTCTGAAGCTTCTTCATTTCTTTCTGGATTACCGGTTTTAAGCAGATCGTTGAGCGTACTTTTTTCAGGATTGTTTATTGGAGATTGATCAGAGCTTTTCATAAGGTTTCTATTTATGGGTTTAATTTTCAGATATTAATTATTTGGGATCAATTTGAATCGGGGGATTGACAGTCATAGAGTTCGATTGGTATGAGCTAAGAGGTAAATCCAAGGAAAATAAATTTTAAAATTCCTTTTTAATTGGGGGTGTATTTTCACTCTCTCTATATCCAGGAAGATAATGATCGTCCAATTTTCGGGTAGGTTCTTCGACAGTGGATCCATCCTCATCGTTCAGGTCATCGTCTTCTTCGGGTGTGTTCCTATTGGGATCAATGTCATCGTCATCCTTTTCTGGAAATTCTCTGTCAACTCGTTCTCTTTCAGGATCTAAAATTTCTTGATCTCCCTTCTTTTCTGGATTAGAATCAGTTTGCGAATTGCTTTTACCGCCGATCGGATTGATAGGTTGAAAAATTTGATCCACGTCCGGATAAAAAAGCGAAAAAGCCATGTCACGCCACCGATACTGGCTTATACTCATTTCTTGTTTTATCTCATTGGGCGCCTCTATAGGCTGCTGTAAATCTGATTTTCTTGGTGTAGGTTTCATAGTCAAGTTTTTGATTTTCAAAAACACTAAATCCAATTGTCGAGCCTAGATCAATCTCATTTTTCAAATAGGAAGATTATATTAAATAACTTGTATATTTTAAAATTATAATTTGATAAAATACGAATTGTATTGGTTTTAAATTGTTTTACTTAGTTATAAGCAGAATAAAAATTACGCACGATGGGAAATTTTTGCATCACTTCGACCAGAAAATCAAAATCAGATTTTCTATATTTTTCCCTGTATGAGCAAAAAATCCCACGTTTTCAGATATTGAAATTTGAAAGAAATCTAAATGCCTGAACCTTGAAATGGGTTGGATGAGAATTCACCAGAAGGAAAATCCAACTTTAGGGATAGTTAATTCTATCCCCCATGCGATGGAAGGCTATCCGGATGAGAAATTCCGACACCGAAAAAATCAGCATTTGTTTTTTTAACCATTTTCGCTAACGGAGAGGTAAATAAAAAATCATGTCGGATATCAAATTGAAATAAGAATGGGATTCATAGAAATTCTGGAATTTTTTCAATCGTACAGATTGATAATAATTTCATAGCTGCATCAATCTAACTTCTTTATAATACCGCCAGTCTGATATTGTCTACATAATTTCCGTATTGACTTTTATAATAAACCTTATTTTCAATGGAGGAAATAATCGCCGTTCCAAAATCTGCATCAGTCATTTCCGAAATCATGTTTAGCGCACCGGGGCTGAATACATTGATCTCCATCAACTTATTTCCCACGATATCAACCCCTACCAAAAACATTCCATCCTCAATTAGCTTTGGCTTTAAAACCTTCACCAATTCCAACATTTCCTGAGTAACTTCTGCATTATCGCCTTTTCCTCCTACGTGTAGGTTGCTCCTTATATCACCTTCTTTGTTGATTCTTCTCAAGGCTGCATATTTCCCTTTTACTTGCAAAGGGAGACCATTCATTAAAAAAAACCTCGTATCACCATTTACTGCATCAGGCAAATACTCTTGTGCAATTACAAATCCATCGAGTGAAATTGCCTCAATGATTTGATTCATATTGGACTTCGAATTTTTGTCAACCACAAAAATATTTTTGCCGCCGGAGCCCTGTAATGGCTTGAGAATCATTTTTTGGTTTTGTTCAATATAGAATTCCTCAATTTCTTTCGGATCTCTGGTTACAATCGTTCTGGGTCTTAAAAGCTCCGGAAAATGCTGGAAATACATTTTGTTGATTGCATTTGCGAGACTTTGAGGATGGTTCAAGACAATAACTCCATCACGTAACGCAATTTGGGCGAATATATAAGGTGCATTTTGTGCCCAATTACGTTGGTTAATATCTTCAGAAGGATCATTTCTTAAAAATAAAACATCCAAGTCTACAGAACTTATCTTCTCGGGTTCTGATTTTAAGAGGGCTTTGAGAAAGGTTTCTTTTGATTTAAATATTTGATCTCCTACAGTTCTGGATTTTGCCACCATGTGGCCATCGGCAGAATATCCGAGGTCACCGACTCCCGAAATATAAACTTTATGTCCTCTTTTATGGGCCGACAGGGCGAGGTAGATGGTGGTATAAGCAGCCTTTTCGGTGTTTATGTTGTTGACGATGAATGCTATTTTCATTGGATTATAATTTGATTTAAAAGGCCATATGGAATCTCGGATGGTTTACACCAATGTCTTTGTATGACACTTGGGGCATTCTCGATTTTATCTGATTTCTGGGTTTATGTTGCTAGGTTTTGTATTGGCATCCATTTGTTTAATTTCCCCAGCCTCACTTTAGCCTCAGCTGAGTTCAAATATGCCGGAAGCATAGGCTTTTTCAGGATTCTTAGATGGGTGAGTTCTTCAATCAGCGGAAGATGTGCCAAAGCAAATTTTCCACCGTACAATAAGGAAAGATCTCCTCCCTTCTGAATGTAGGACAGAATGCGGATCAGCCCTTTGAGGTAAATCGAGTCCTTGGTATAACCTCCGCCTCGATGAACCCTCATGCTAATGATAAATGAGGTTTCACTTCTGAATCCATAATCTTTCCATAATAAATTGAAAGTTTCGATAAAGTCAGCTCCTTTTAGCAAAGAATCTACCGCTATCACTCTTGCTGCCAACAGTTTAAGCCGATTGATATCCAGTCCCCCAACTAAATATTCTGATAAGACAGCCAGTCCTTCCTGGGTTTCTTCATACCCGGCAAAACCAGAATACATCAATCCAAGTGGTTGCGCGTGTCCATTGCAATAAGTTAGTAGGTGTGTTCCCACTTCATGTTGGATGAGGGCTTCCATTCTGGAAGAACTGATCTTCAGATTTTTCCCAATTGATAATTCAGGTCCGGAAACGATCAATCCATTTACGTTGTCCTTAATCTTTACCCGTAAATTTATTTCTGGAAAATAGGGGCGGTATTTATCCAATTCCATTTCTGCCGCGCGAGCAAAATCCCTTGCATTTAACAATTTGTGCTCATCTTGCTCATTGTCCAACCCATTGTTTAACAAGGAAAGGGCACAGTTTTTTACGTCATTTTCGACTTCTCCAAAAACACTGCTGCTTGTATGGAGAAACTGAGTAGTTCCCCTTTCTTCCAGCATGATCAATTGCTTTTCCAACTCCATCCTTTTGTCTCTCAGTAGGAAAGCCAACGTGGGATTGTCAATATTTTCCAAACTGAGATTAAAAAGTTTTCTCTTTTCTTGTTCAGGATCCAGAGAGATTAAGCGATATGTAAAATTGGGAAGTGTTGAAAACTTATTTTCTTTAAATTTTTCCCATTCCTCAGCACTGTTTACAGGGGTGACCAGGAGGATAAAATCCAACTTTTCGCTGATTTTGGAGATTACTTTGTCAGCAGATAAGGAAAGAGAGTCCAGGCGCGTTTTTCCAAGACTCAGGTAATGCTCAAATTTATTGTCTGACTGCACCCGAACAAATTCATAGGCGGCAAGCTTGATCACTCCAGCGAATTTACG
>JBILPR010000042.1:0-21021 GCA_044373795.1 Algoriphagus sp.
GGATTGTGAAGTTGGAAGGTTGTAAAGTTGCAAGGTTGTAAAGTTGTAAAGTTACCTACACTTCGATGTTCGAAATTCAGTGTTCGACTTTCGATATTTGGGGAGGTGGAAGGTGGAAGGGTTAAATCCCGTAAATCGTAAATCAAAATTCGTAAATGAAAAAGAAAGTACTCTTTATAGATCGGGACGGTACAATTATCAAAGAGCCGCCAACTGACTTTCAGGTGGATAGCCTGGAGAAACTGGAATTCATTCCTAAGGCCATTTCTAACCTGCGGAAAATCTCCGAGGAACTGGATTATGAGCTTGTAATGGTGACAAATCAGGATGGTTTGGGGACAAATTCTTTCCCGGAAAAGGACTTTTGGCCTGCACAATACAAGATGCTAAAGACGCTGGAACAGGAAAATGTCTTTTTCAAAGCTATTCACGTGGACAAGTCTTTCCCGCATGAAAATGCTCCAACCCGAAAGCCCGGAATCGCGATGCTCACTCAATATTTCTCAGGGGAATATGATTTGGCAAACAGCTATGTGATCGGCGATCGGTTGACAGATGTTCAGCTTGCTCAAAACATGGGTACAAAAACGATCTTTTTTGGCGACCCTCAACCTGATTCTGCTTTCAGTTCTACCGATTGGGATGAAATTTTTTCCTTCCTTCAAATGCCTCCGCGCGCAGCTGAGGTCAATCGCAAAACCTCCGAAACCGAAATTTACATCAAATTGAATCTGGATGGAAACGGTCAATGTAAGATTTCGACAGGTCTTCATTTCTTCGATCACATGCTCGAGCAATTGGGCAAGCATGGAAGTACGGATCTTGAGATTAAAGTAAAAGGCGATTTGCACATCGATGAGCACCATACGATTGAAGACACTGCTTTGGCACTTGGAGAAGCTTATTTGAAGGCTCTGGGAGACAAAAAAGGGATTTACCGTTATGGTTTCCTTTTGCCGATGGACGATGTGCTGGCGCAGGTTGCTATTGATTTCGGCGGCCGGCCATGGATTGTTTGGGAGGCAGATTTCAAGCGGGAGAAAGTTGGCGATATGCCAACCGAAATGTTCTATCATTTCTTCAAATCCTTCTCAGACACGTCCAAATGCAACCTGAATATCAAAGCAGAAGGAGATAACGAACACCACAAGATTGAAGCGATCTTCAAAGCTTTGGCTCGTGCCATCAAGATGGCAGTGATGCGTGATCCAAGGAATATCAATCAGCTGCCGAGTACGAAGGGGGTTTTGTAAAGCTGGATGTAGGATGACCGATGACCGATGTTTTGGAGCGGAAAGTGGGAGGCTGGAAGTTTTAGTGCTGGCTAAAGAATTTAGCTACAAATGATGCGAAAGGGCGACTCCTCCTCCCGATAATTCTTGGGACTTAAAGGGGGCAAGGGGGATTTTATCAAGTAATTCTTTTGTGCTGCTTCTTCCGAGGCAGCATTCTTTTTATTAACCGCTAAGTCCGCGAAGGATCGCAAAGAGGTAGGTATTTGTGCTACAGGCCATATGGTTAATCCGGCATTATTTGGACCTAAGGCAATGAAACTGGAAGTAAACCAATTCAAAAAATCTGTGAGAATTGCCGCGGCGGGCAAGTCATGACTTTTTCTGCGTGAATCTGTGGGAAATTATTAAAAGACGTTTGAAAAACAGGTCTGTGAGGACACAGACCTTGGTCGAATCTGATTACAAATATCCTGCTTTAGGAGAAGCAGGATAACCAAGAAAAAGGTCTGTGAGGACACAGACCTTGGTTAAGTTTACCTGCTCTTTGTGAACTTTGTTGCTTTATGGTAATTTTTTTAGGCAATCCTCTCAGTAACAAAATAGAATAAGGCTTGAAGTTCAGAGAGGCTTGCTGTCGTCCGTCGACTGTTGACTAAGATTTCCTATAACAATCTAGCACTCAAGGCCTCCTTATAATTCGGAATCGCCTGATCTGCCAATCCCAAAAACAGATATGGCTCGATCAATTCCAATTCCATTAGGTGGAAAACTCCGCCAATTTCCACTCCGTCCACTCGGCCATAAAGACTTCCCGAAGCAAACTCATCCACCAAATCCCGACAGGATTTGAGCATCTCGGTCGATGGATCGATGGTTTGGATAGTTCCTCCGAAGTAGTGCTGAACTCTGAAATCGGCTTTGGCAGGAGTTTTCAAAACTGCATGCGAGAACTTTTGATTGAAAAAAATCAAGGAATACTCTCCCACAGACTGAACTTCCTGAATAAAAGGCTGAACCAAAAAATCTTCTTCTTTTACCAAATCGCGGACCTGATCAGCATAGTTTTCCCAATCGGAAGACTGAATTTTTAAGGTGTTTTTCGCTCCACCACTTACCAAAGGTTTTACAACCCAGGTATCAGTTTTTATCTTTTGACGGATCTGAACTGCATCAATCACCTCTCCTTTTTTCAAGATCAATCCTGCAATAACAGGAAATCCTTTTTCTTCTATTTCCAGCAGGTAGGTTTTTGAAGAGTTCCAAAGAATCGTATCCAGATCATTCAAGACAGGCATTCCCAGTTTCTTGATTTTTTGAATCCAGTTTAAAAACTCCGGATAAAAATCGAAATAATCCCACGTAGACTTGATCAGAAGTGAAGTAAACTTACTCCAATCTGCCTCAGGATCAGACCAAGCTACTATTTCATGAGAAATCTCCAATTCCTTCAAAATCGAAGACAAGAGTTTGTCCTCATCGATGGTATTGGTATCGTAAGCTCCGGTGGAGAAATAACTGACAATGGCGATGTGCTGAGACATGGTAAAGATTTTGAGTAAAACTAGTGTTTAACCAAAATTTACAAGAACCATTCTTCAAAAATCGACCTTAAATAGTACTTTTGATCTTTACCCCACCCTATGAATTCAAAAAAGTTAGTCATCATTCCCACGTACAACGAGATCGAGAATATCGAGGAAATGATTGAAACAGTGATGGGGCTGCCAGGAAATTTCAAACTTTTGATCATCGATGACGGTTCGCCCGACGGAACTGCCCAAGTTGTCAAAAGCAAACAGGAAATCTTCTCGGAACAACTTTTTCTTATCCAGCGAAAAGGCAAACTTGGACTTGGGACAGCTTACATTACCGGTTTCAAATGGGCGTTGGATCGGGAATATGACTTTATTTTTGAGATGGACTGTGACTTCTCACATGATCCCAAAGACCTGATCAAGCTTTATGAAGCATGCGCTGACCGCACTTACGATATGGCGATCGGCTCCCGGTACATCACCGGCGTAAACGTGGTAAACTGGCCAATTGGCAGAGTTTTGATGTCCTACTTTGCCAGCGTCTATGTTCATTTCATCACAGGTTTACCTGTAAAAGACGCAACGGCAGGCTTCAAATGCTACCATAGAAGTGTGTTGGAAGGGATCAAACTAGATGCTATTAAGTTTATCGGTTATGCCTTTCAGATCGAAATGAAGTTCACCGCCTGGAAGCTCGGCTTTAAAATTATTGAGGTTCCGATCATCTTCACAGACCGAACCAAGGGAACTTCCAAAATGAGCAAAGGAATCTTCAAAGAAGCTGTTCTTGGAGTAATCTGGATGAAAATCAAAAGTATTATTTCCCCTTACAAGCTCAATCAAATTTGATTGATTTGATCGGGTCCAATCGGGAAATCACCAATACAGGTATCCAAAGCACCATCGCAGTCAGCAAAGCAATACCAAAATTGATCGCAATAAAAACCGGCCAGTTCCAGTCAATCGGGACATAATTCATATAATAGCTTGCTGCGTCCAGAGGAATCAATTTGAACTGATCCTGCAGAAAGCCAAAACCCAGTCCGATCATATTCCCAATCAGGAGACCTCGCCCTAGGATATTCATTCCATTCCAGAAAAAGATGCTTCTGATCTGCTTATTCCTTGCTCCTAGCGCTTTGAGCAAACCGATCATCTGAGTTCTCTCCATAATCAGGATGAATAGAATCGCGCCCATATTGAAGATCGCAACGAAGCCAATCAAGCCAATGAAAACATAGACATTGGTATCTAAAAGTTTGAGCCAATCGAAGATCTCCAAGAACTTATCTTGGCTGTCAATCAGCTTCAGATCAAAGTCCATAGAATTTTCAATATCAGGAAGATAAGAAGATACTTTTTTGTAGTCATCGACAAAAATTTCAAGGCCACCGACCTGATCTTCCGTCCAGCCGTTCAGGTTTCGGATAGTCTGAAGTTCCCCTATTACAATCTTATCGTCAAAATTTTCCAGGTACGTTTCAAAGATCCCGACCAACTCAACACGACGGAATCTTGGAGGATCCTGGACGAAATAGAGTGTCATTTTGTCCCCGACTTTCAGCAAAAGTTTGTTTGCAATCACCCGGCTGAGCATGACTTCGTTGCTTGTACCCGAATCAGGAATAGCAATCATTCGTCCTTCAACGATGTATTTTTGAAAAGCCAGCGTATCAAAATCCTTCCCCACACCTTTCATCAGGATTCCCTCAACTTCGGTTTCTCCCTTGATCAAAGCTGCCTTATGCGCAAATGACTGTAGTTTTTCGATGTAAGGGAGTTTGGAGTAATTCTGGGCAAAATCACTGTTGAGGGAAAACGGCGCTTCCTCAAAAGCATTGCTCATCGTAAACCGCTGAACCTGGAAATGCCCTGTAAATCCGTACACTTTCTCGGAGACGTTTCGCTGAAAACCTCCCAAAACCATAAATGCCAAAAGCGAAACAGCTAATCCCATCGCAAGACTTCCCACAGCAATCCGATGGATTGTGGTAGAAAAACCGCCTGCTCGCTTAAAACTGATTCTTTTGGCAATGAAATAGGAAAGGTTCAAGGGACTGCTTTAATTTGTTTGAATAGACCGCAAAATAGCATGATCAGAACGAAACTTTCATCCTTATCCTACATTTTGGCCATTATCCTGATCATTTTCTCAGGAAACATTTCTTGCCAGGCTTTTCAAAATGATGTCTTGACCGGATCTGAACGACCTGAGCTATATTTGAGCCAATTGCAGGGCAAGAGAGTCGGAGTGGTTTCTAATCAAACCAGTATTCTGACTCATAGCCAAAATATGCATGTGGTCGATTTTCTGCTTGCAGAAGGGATTCAGGCCAAAAAGGTATTTGTGCCTGAACATGGATTCCGGGGAACCGCCGATGCAGGAGAAAAAGTTGACAGCAGCATAGATTCTAAAACCGGCCTTCCGATTGTCTCACTTTACGGAAACAATAAAAAGCCGACAGCTGAGCAGATCAAAGATTTGGACGTGGTGATTTTTGATCTTCAGGACGTTGGCGTTCGCTTCTTCACTTACATCAGCACGATGCATTACATCATGGAAGCCTGCGCTGAAAATGGAAAAAAGGTGATCATCTTTGACAGGCCAAATCCAAATGGTGACTACATCGATGGCCCTGTTTTGAAGTCCGGGTTTGAAAGCTTTGTAGGAATGCATCCGATTCCTGTTGTTCACGGATTGACGGTTGGCGAGCTGGCGAAAATGATCAACGGGGAAAAATGGCTTAAAAATGGTCTTCAAGCGGATTTGGAAGTGATTCCTGTCGGAAATTGGGATCATACCAAAGCCTACTACTTGCCGGTAAAACCCTCTCCAAATCTACCAAACGACCTTTCGATCCGACTTTATCCAAGCACTTGCTTCTTCGAGGGCACGGTTATGTCTTTGGGTCGTGGCACTCTTTTCCCATTTCAGGTCTATGGATATCCTGATCCGAAATTTGGTGAGTTCACCTTTACACCCGTAAGCATCGATGGAATGTCCAAAACTCCTCCCCTTCAGGACAAGCTTTGTTTCGGTCGGGATCTGAGAAATGAACCCTTGACTCATCGATTTTCGCTTGAATATTTGATCGAAGCCTACAACAAATCGGGCATGAAAGAGAAGTTTTTCAATAACTATTTCAACACCCTTGCCGGCACAGATCAGGTGAAAAAAATGATCATGGAAGGAAAAACTGAAGTGGAAATCAGAGGTTCCTGGACGGCAGACCTGGAAAAGTACAAGACAATGAGAGCGAAGTATTTGATTTACTGATTAGAGATAAAAGATTGAGGATTATAGATATAAGATTTGAGATATAAGATATGAGATTGGAAGACAGGAGATTGGAGATAATGTCGAACTCCGAAGTTTAGGCAACCTTTCAACCTTCAACCTCTAATCCCCTTAACCTCTCAAATACCATAATATCGAACATCGAATGATGAACCTGCCTACCAGCAGGTAGGCGTCGAATACCGAAGTGTAGGCAACCTAACAAAGCACTAAAAGTGCGTTCTGTAAAACCCAAGGTGAAGCGAAGCAAAGCCTTGGCTTATTAAAATGGATTAAAAAACAGGAGGTCTGAAGGACCGATCTGTAAAACAAGAATATCGAATACCGAACATCGAATGATGAATATTGAAGAAATGCAAAAGGAATTGAAAATCGTCTACATGGGAACACCCGAGTTTGCGGTGCCTTCTATGGAAATATTGGTTGAAAATGGATGGAATGTCGTCGGGGTCATCACTGCGCCGGACAAACCAAAAGGCCGTGGCCAAAACCTTCTTCCTTCGCCGGTGAAAGAAGCAGCATTGAAGCATGGATTAAATGTGCTCCAGCCCACCAATCTCAAATCGCCTGAATTTCTGGAGGAATTGCGGAGCCTGAAAGCAGATTTACAAATCGTAGTCGCATTTCGCATGCTTCCTGAATTAGTCTGGAATATGCCTCGGTTAGGCACATTCAACCTTCACGCTTCTCTCCTCCCCGATTATCGTGGAGCAGCACCGATCAATTGGGCTGTCATCAATGGCGAAAAAGAAACGGGAGTCACCACCTTTTTCCTGAAGCATGAAATCGACACAGGAAGTATTATTTTCCAGGAGAAAATTGAGATTCTGGAAGAAGATGACCTCGGGTCAGTCTATGAAAAACTGATGAATCTGGGTTCTGAATTGGTGTTAAAAACCGTAGAGGCAATCGCAAAAAACGAAGTGAAGCCGAGCGTGCAGGATGAATCCAAGGCACTCCATCATGCCCCTAAAATCTTCAAAGAAACTTGTGAGATTGATTGGAATAAATCCGCCGAATCCATTCATAACCTTGTTCGCGGACTTTCCCCGTATCCGGCAGCCTGGACGACTTTGGAGGGAAAAACCTGTAAGATTTTCAAAACCAAACTTTCATCAGGACACCTGCATGGCAAATCAGTAGGAGAATTTGAAAGCGATGGCAAAACCTTCTTAAAATTTCAGACCGGTGACGGAGTTCTTAAAATCATTGAGTTGCAACTTGAAGGAAAGAAAAGGCTTAAAATCGATGAATTGCTCAGAGGTTATAAGTTTTGAACCTCACAGTCAGCAGTATTGCTGACTTTTTTTATTTCAATCACCATTAAATAAGCCGTGGTTTACTTCCTTATTTCCTTAAATTTTTAGAAATTAATACAAGTATTTTCAACTAAAGGCAATTTTTAAATCGATCAGCTCATGAAATCTCTTATCTGGAAAATCTCGTTTTTTCTTGTTTTTTGGTTCCTCGCTTTTCCTGTCGAAGCCCAATTCATCAACAAAATCAAAAATGCGGCGGCAAGAGGAGTCCAAAATGCTGTTGCGGACAAAGCGGAAGAGGAAGCTTACAAAGCGATGCAAAGGCAGCTCGAAAAACAACTGGCCGGGCTTTACGGGGAAAATGCAGAGGGTAGCCCTGTCAAACTCGATATGGAAAAGATCATGGCAGGCTTGGGTGAAAATGTGCCGACAGAATCTCAGTACGAGTTTGCCGGATTTGGAGTAATGGAGATGAACTCCGTGGACGAAAAAGGTAAAACCCAGGATCCGGTGAAACTCAAAGCCTACATGGCAAAAGGGACTGGATATACCGCAATGGAATTCTCAGATCCAAAAGAGCCATCAAGCATTACTACGATGATTTTTGACATGACCAATCAAGCGGCCATCTTGCTAATGGACAATGAGGGCACTAAAAATAGCCTTGCCTATAAACTGGATTTTGACAGCATACAGGAAACTGCAACTGAAAAAGATACAATTTCTCTCGAACCAAAAGATTTCACGATAGAAAAAACAGGCAAAACCAATACGATTCTTGGGTATTCATGCGAAGAATATTTTATTAAAACAGAAGATGGAGAAGGGTTTTATTGGGTTACCAAAGAACCAATCGGAGGATATCCTTCTTTTTGGAGCCAAAACAGTCCATTTACCTCATCGCAAACTCAGGAAAAGTATTCCAAACAGTTCAAAAATGCTCCCGAGGGAAATTTCATGGAAATGTACTGGACTTCAATTGACGGCAGCAAAATAGATATGAAAGTGATTGAAATTGAAGCGACAAAAGCTAAAACATTTCAAATGTCAGATTACCCAAACATCATGCAGGCAAGCGCTGAAAAATGATCCGACTCTTTTTTATTTTTTCCCATAAGAAAGCCTGCTATCTTCAAGCCATTCAATTTTGGTTTCATGAAGATCTCCCTCATTGCTGCAAAAGCCCAAAACAACGTCATTGGTAAAGAAAATGACATGGTTTGGAGGCTTCCGGCAGATTTCCGACGTTTTAAAAACCTCACCACCGGAAACTACATATTAATGGGTCGCAAGACCTATGAATCTCTTGGCAAACCGCTGCCGAACCGAACTCATCTCGTCATCACCAGAAATCAAAATTTCGAAGTTCCGGAAGGTCACTACGTTTTCGAAACGGTAGAAAAGGCTTTTATTTTTTGCAACAAGATTGGGGTTGAAAAGCTTTACATTATTGGTGGCGGGGAGATTTACAGTCAGACGATTGGTCTCGCGGATGAATTGATTATCACGGAAGTCGAGGCTGAACCTGAAGGGGACACGCATTTCCCGGAAATCAATGAATCTATATGGAAAGAGACCTATCGCGAATATCATCCTGCTGATGAAAACCATCAATATGGATTTTCATTTGTCAATTACGAAAAAATTAAATTCTAATTTATGTCCAAACCTGTTATTTGGGTAACCGGCGCTTCTTCTGGAATTGGCGAAGCCACTGCACTTAAATTTGCTCAGGAAGGCTATCGGGTGATCCTCTCTGCCCGAAACAAGGCGGCTTTGGAAGCTGTGAAAGCAAAGGCTCCAAACCCTGAGCTTTGCGTTGTTTTGCCATTGGATTTGGCGGAGTCAGATCATTTTGAAGAAAAAGTGAGTCATGCCATTTCCTTTTTTGGCCAGATCGATATCATGTTTCACAATGGAGGAATCAGTCAGCGCTCACTCGTGAGGGAAACAGGAATTGACGTGGATCGTAAACTGATGGAAGTGAATTTCTTTGGCACCGTAGCTTTGACAAAAGCGCTCCTTCCCCACTTTATCGAGCGGAAATCTGGTCATTTCGCAGTCATTACTTCCCTGGTAGGAAAGTTTGGTTCGCCTTACAGATCTGCGTATGCGGCTTCCAAACATGCCCTGCATGGATTTTTTGACTCTCTCAGAGCTGAAGAATTCAGGGATAATATCGCAGTGACGATGATTTGTCCGGGCTTCATCCGCACTCAGGTTTCGGTGAATGCCATCACAGGAGACGGCACACCGCTAAATTTCATGGATGACGCTCAGGCAAACGGAATGAGCGCAGAAAAATGTGCAGACAAGATCTTTTCAGCTGTGCGAAAGCAAAAAGAAGAAGTCTACATTGGAGGAAAGGAAATACTTGCAGTTTACATCAAGCGCTTTTTCCCTTCAGTTTTCTCAAAAATCCTGCGAAAAGTAAAAGTCAGATAGTAAACAACCAACTAATCGATGAAAGCCGTAAAAGCAGAAATCATAGCCATTGGAGACGAGTTGCTCTATGGTCAAATAGTGGACACCAACAGCCATTGGATCAGTCAGGAACTCGACCTTTTGGGTGTACGAGTGGTCCGAAAAACAACTGTAGGAGATAATCGAGAGGATATACTGACATCTTTCGCAGAAGCTGAAAAAAGAGCCGACCTGATCCTGATCACCGGAGGCCTCGGTCCCACTCAGGATGATTTGACCAAGCCACTTTTGGCAGAATATTTCGGCTGCCCGATTGTGGAAGTGCCTGAAGCTGTCGAGGCTGTGAGTTCATTTTTCCGAAGGAGAGGTAGAGAAATGACTCCGTTGAATATTCTTCAAGGCCATTTGCCGGCTTGCTGCACCTATATTCCCAATGAAGTGGGAACCGCTCCAGGGATGTGGTTTGAGCGAAACGGAACCTATTGGATGTCTATGCCCGGAGTGCCGCATGAGATGAAAAAACTCATGAAGGACTTCGTGCTTCCTAAAGTCCCTCAGATATTCGACCTTCCTGTCATTGTCCACCGGGTCATCAAGACCGTTGGAATCGGCGAAAGCTGGCTGGCAGATTTGATAAAAGATTGGGAAAATGCTTTGCCATCTCATATCAAACTGGCGTATTTACCTTCTCTTGGCCATGTAAAGTTGAGACTGACAGGATTTGGAGATTCGAAAGAAACACTCGAAGCTGAAATTCAAGATCAGATCCGAACCGTCCTACCGACGATCGAAAAATACGTTTACGGTTACAACGAAGAGACGCTGGAGACGGCGATTGCTAAACTTTTGAAGAAAGCTGATAAAACCATAGCTTTAGCCGAGAGCTGTTCGGGCGGATATGTATCGCATTTGATCACGACTGTTCCCGGCAGCAGCACTTATTTCATGGGTGCAGTGATTCCCTATCAAAACCAATTCAAAAGAGAATTGCTTGGAGTCAAAGCAGAAACCCTGGCTTCAGTTGGCGCCGTAAGTGAAGAAACAGTCCTGCAAATGGCGAAAGGGGTCAAAGACCGATTTTATTCTGATTTTGGATTGGCAAGCAGCGGAATTGCAGGTCCGGATGGAGGAACAGAAGAAAAGCCGGTCGGAACTATTTGGATTGCTTGCGTTGGAGATGGTTTTGCGAAAGCAAAAAAACTTCAACTTACTCAGGACAGAATGTTGAATATTCAACTTACAGCGGTGGCGGTTTTGAACTTGCTCCGAATCTGCATTTTGGGAAAAGAAGAATAATATTTTATCACAAAGGTTTGGGATAGAGTTTGATAAAATTTAATTTTAAAAATCGAATATATACCCAATATAATTAACAAATCAAGTATGGCAATTGTAGAAATGCTGATGCCCAAAATGGGTGAAAGTATCACGGAAGGAACAATACTTACCTGGCTTAAAAAAGAAGGAGACACCATCGATCAGGATGAGTCTGTTTTGGAAGTAGCTACAGATAAGGTCGATACCGAGGTACCCGCCACACATGGAGGAATCCTCAAAAAGATCCTAGCGAAAGAAGGAGATGTAGTGGCAGTTGGAGCAATTATAGCGATAATTGAGACAGAAGGTGATTTTAATGATTCCACTCCAAAACCTGCCGAAGTTGAAAACACAAAGGAAGCACTGATTTCTGCAGCACCTGCAAATACATCAGCTTTAATTAGTTTACCAGGATCAAAGGAAGAAATATTTTCAGAAGACGGACGATTTTATTCTCCGTTGGTTTTAAGTATTGCGAAAGAGGAAGGGATTTCAAAACCCGAACTTTCTAAAATTTCCGGGACGGGAAAAGAAGGCCGGGTGACCAAGCAGGATATGCTTAATCACCTCAAAGCGAGAGGTGAAAAACCACAGGTTTCTTCCACCCCTTCTATTTCTGCCCCAAAAGTTCATGTAAGCATATCTGCCTCGGATGAAATCATCGAGATGGATCGGATGCGTAAGATGATCGCTCAGAGAATGATCGAATCCAGGAGGATTTCTGCTCATGTCACCTCGTTTGTGGAAGCTGACATGACCAATATCGTCCTTTGGAGAGAAAAACATAAGGATGCTTTTCGGGCAAAGTATGGAGAAGGAATCACCTATACTCCTTTCTTCATCGAAGCAGTGGCAAAAGCTATCCGAGATTTCCCGATGATTAATATTTCAGTGGATGGTGATCGAATCATCCGCAAAAAAGACATCAATGTGGGCATGGCTGTCGCTTTGCCTTCCGGAAATCTGATAGTGCCTGTAATCCGAAATGCGGATCAACTCAATATTGTAGGCATTTCCAAAAAAGTAAATGAACTCGCAAACAAAGCCAGAAACAATAAATTGACTGCAGACGATGTAAGTGGCGGAACTTACACGGTTTCAAATGTTGGTTCTTTTGGTAACTTGATGGGAACTCCAATTATATATCAACCACAGGTTGCGATCATGGCAATAGGAGCTATCGTGAAGAAGCCTGCGGTAGTCGAAACTCCAACAGGAGACGTGATTGCAATCCGTCATAAAATGTTCCTGTCTCATTCCTATGACCATCGGGTCGTTGATGGATCTTTGGGCGGAATGTTTGTCCGGAGAGTAGCAGATTTTCTGGAAGCATTTGATTTGCACACCACACTATAAATGAAAAAACGGGTTTAAGGCCCGTTTTTTCATGCTTTTTGATGAGACTTGAGGTAAAACTGCTCCAGTTTACTTCCCAATACCGGCATCCGGATCGGTTTTGTAAGATAATCATCCATTCCGCTTTCAATCGCTTTCTTTTGGTCTTCATCGAATACGTTGGCAGAAAGGCCAATAATCCAAATGCCAGAGCTTGATAGTTGCTTTCTTATTTCTCTGGTAGCTTGAAGTCCATTCATGACCGGCATTTGAACATCCATGAGTATTAGGTCAAATTGCTGCTCTTTTACTTTCTCCAAGACTTCTTTTCCATTTCTTGCTATTTCCAAAGGATATCCCAATTGATCCAACATCAAGGTCATGAGTTGCAGGTTAAGATCGTTATCCTCGGCTAAAAGAATTCTCATTGGATATTCTTTCGACATTCCTGACCAATCCTTCCTTTCAGTTGATATAGTAGGGAAAGAATTGATGACATGATCCTTTGCCTTTTTCACCAATACTGAGAAGGAAAACTCAGATCCAAGTCCATACTCACTTTTTATTGTAAGTTCGCCACCCAGTAATTCAATCATTTTTTTTGCAATTGCCAGACCCAGTCCGGTGCCTTGAAAAGATCTTGTGCTTGAGCTTTCGACCTGGAAAAACGGATCAGTCAAATTCGACAAAAAACCTTCAGGAATTCCAATTCCGGTATCCTTCACCCTGCAATTAAGGTATTGAAGGTTCTCGCTCAAGATTTCTTTATCTAAATAAACAGTTACTTCTCCGCCTTGAGGGGTGAATTTTACAGCGTTTCCAACTAGATTTATCACAATCTGGTCTATTTTTCCTTTATCTCCCAACACAAGATCGTGGGTTTCAATCCCAAAGTGCGTCGTAATTCGAAGGTCTTTCTTTTGTCCCAAACCGATGAAAAGCTGAATCTGCTTTTCTAACTCTTCAGCAGGACTAAATACTTCATCGTAAATTTGGATCTTACCTGATTCAATTTTAGAATAATCTAAAATATCTTTAATGATACCAAGAAGCGAATTGCCGGAGTTTTTGATAATCTCAACGTAAAGTTTTTGTTCTTTCTTTAGGTCAGTTTTTTCAAGCATATCAATTATTCCCAGCAAACCGTTCATTGGAGTCCTGATTTCATGACTCATATTGGCCAGGAACTCAGATTTTGCCCTGCTTGCTTGATCAGATGCGTTCATAGCCTCTACTAATCCATTTTCCCAGATTTTTTGGCTGGTGATATCCTTGGCCAGGGACATAATTTGGCTATTGTCCAGTGGGAAATATCTGACTTCGAAATATTTCACTCCCGAAGGAAGTTTTAGCCTTACTTCAACAGTCTGAATAATACCTGTCTTCCTGGCTAACTCAAACGCTCCAAGAATTTCTATTCTTTGGTTTTTAGGTGTGATGTCGACCAAATTCATACCAACTAAAGTTCCTGCGCTTTCAAAAAAACTGATCTGATCCTTCATATGGAGATCCAGAATATTCCCCTGATTATCATAAATAGAGATAATGTCCGGAATATTGTCGATTACTGATCGAAGTCTGTTTTCGCTTTTCAACAATTCAATCCGATCCTTGTATTGTTTGGTAATCTCGGTGCATATCCCCATTCCACCCTTGAAATTCCCCGAATCATCAAAAATGAGCTTTTCGAAAAGTCTGAGTCGTATTTTTTTTCCATCACCTCGATTATAATCAAATTCAAAATCGAGTGAAGATTGATTTTTCTCGACAGATTGGATGATTTTGGATTTTAGTCTTTTGATATCCTCATTTTTGGTTCCTTTTTGAAAAGCATTAAAAATAGCCTCTTTTGGATGTCCAAGAATTTCTATTACCTCATCACTTAATTGAGTGATGATTCCTTTGGAATCGTGAAAGAAAACAAATCCGCCCAACTGCTTTAGCAATAAATTTTGCTGCAAATAGAGTTCGGAAATTTCTCCGCCTTTTTCTCGTAAAATTCGCTGTGACTCTAAGTTATTGTTAATAGACCTAATAAAAATTACGACTGAACTAATTAAAAGAATCACCAAACCAACAAAAAGAAAGAAATAAGTATTGTAGACTCCCGAGGTCAAGTCTTCAGATTCTACAAAAAAAACTAAAGCCGCATCCTCTTCGATTTCCCCAAAATCAAAAGGATATTGAACCAAGACACTTTTCACTTGTCCCTTATTGTCTAGCTTTTCGACCTCGTATATTCCTTTCACTCCAAAACTGACGTCATTTCGAATAGCCTCAAAAGCTTCTTCTTTAATTGAAATTTCCGCCTGAGTTTCAAGATATCTAATATCCCAAAGCTGGTTTTTCAGATATAAAAACTTTCCTCCGGTTGGATTCAGGTAATAATTAGCGACCAAATTCTTGGAATATTTTACCAGATTAAGGGCAAACAAAACTTTAAACCCAGATTCTCCTTGAATGAAAAAGGTCTGATCTTTATTCTTTTTCTCTTCAAAATCACCTTTGAATGAACTTCTTATGAAATTATTCCTGGAAGTCATCGTGAATGAAACTAATGAATCATTGAGATCAACAAATACAGAATCAATCAGACCGGGATAACTATTGAAAACCCTTCTTAACGTGGTGCTAAATTCATTTTTGAAATCCTCCTGATCTAAATCATCCTCTTCCAGATAGTAAAGCAAAAATTTGGCATCCTCCACAAAACGATCAATGTCGATTTCTAGACTATGTGCTGCCAACTCAGTTTGTTTAACTAAAAATTCTTTCCTGGATTCAAGCTGAGTATTTAAAATCGCATTGAAAAAACTTATCCCCAAAGCAACTACTAAAACGACCATCAAGACTCCCATAAACAGGGTCATCCAGAAGTCATTTGTATATTTTGTTTTTAGAGTCATGGTTTAATTTAATATGCAAATCCATAATACTACACGTGACCATGTTAGTTGAGGACTTGTTGATATTTTGATGCAAATTCCCCCTTGATCAGGGGACTAAGGGGATTTAAAACCAAATTTGGTTCGAGTAAAATCAACTAAATGCAATATTCCGAATGGTCATTTAATTTAATTCCAAAAGATACCAATCGAGGATTTTAAAAGAAACTGCTGAAACTTTGGTCAATCCTTTTTCATTTTTGAACGTGAATTGTCCTGCTTTTTCATTCAAAATCGATTGGACCATCTCCCTGACCTCTTTGCTTTTACTATTGAAAAGATTAAAATCCGAGATTCTGAAACTATCCATTTTAATCGTTTCGTGGTAAACATGATTTTTCAAAGGAGGCATGCTTAATAACTCAATTGCTGAAGATTTACCGCCTATAATATCTCCATTACTATTAACTATCAATAATTTACCTTTTTCTACTTCAAGATAATGATGAATAAAATCATCCACCAAAAAATCGATCCCAAGAACGGCAAACAATTCCTCCTTATCATAAACCGGCTGAACCAATGAAAGAATCCAGCCTCTTCCAGCAGGATCTACATAAGCCTCAGGAATCCAGATCGGGCCTTTGTCCGGATTATGTTGTAAATCCGCCTCATAGAAAAAGTTAAACTCCCTAACATCAAAATCTGAGGAAACAAGATTTTGGGCATCATAGGAGGGATATACCCTGGAGACGTTAGAAGCAGAATTTGAATATACTTGTGCGATAAGCTCATACTTGTAAAATAGCTGCGAAAAAACAGAATCCAATCCATTGGTTAAGGCAACTTCCTCTTTTGCCTTTTCTAAATCCTGATTGATTGTGGAAATAAAAATGGTGCTCAAAGTAGAATCCGTCTCCGGAAGATTTGTGGAAATCCTGCTTGAGAGTTCGTATTTATTTTCACCAGCCAAAGAAAGCAGGCTATCTCGGTTGGCAATCAGAAAATCATAATGACTCTTTAGCAATCCTATCTCTTTATTGAAATCCAAAAACTCTGTTTCCATTAAGGAAATTAAGATTTTTAACCTTGAAACATCTTCGTTTTGGTTCTCATTTTTAGAAGTGCAGGATAACGAAAGAAGGATCAGGACGAAAAATATCAGCGTATTTTTTGGCATAAAGCAGAATTAATTTTTCATATTATTAATTTTCTAGTTGGACTCGAAGTGATTTGCCCATTTCTTCAAACCTGAGCTTCACTTTATCAAAAAAGTCTCCGGAGAAAAAACTATCCAGATCCTGTTCTTCTAAAATATCCGTCTCGCTAACCTTGAAAGTCTGCTCCATCGGACCCAATTCAAATTTGACTATGTATTTATTGTTCCAGGAGAAAACACTTACTCGTATTTCATCCCGGACAAACTCATTTACAACCCGCATCAGAATTTTCTGACTTCAGAGGAGAAAGTCACCTTTGACTTCAACGAGGACGATACAGAGCAGTATTTCTCGACAGAAAGCGCAACAACTTTTGCAAATTCTTCATTTGTCGCATCCGGAGAAATCAACGTGAATTTCAAGTGGATGTCTTTATAGAAAGCAGGAACACCATCATTTCGCTGTCCTTCGAGTTCCACAAAGAAATCAACGATTTCTCTGCGCTTTTTCTTCATCATCAATACTGCATCCACAGAAGCACAACCTCCCAAGGCAGAAAGGAGCAAATCCATTGGAGATTGAGCTTTCTTGTTTGGTGCATCGTACATATCGATTTGGACGATGTTGCCTTGTGCATTACTAGCCTCGTATTCGTAGTCCCCTTTCATGCGGACGGTTACATTTCTTTTTGACATTTTCTTTTTTGGTCAACAGGCCACAGACCATAGGTCACAGCAATAGATAAATAGTAGATTATTAGGGTTTTGAATTTCGCCGATTCATTTATAAATGAAAGTAATCTTAAAATACCAAAACCAATTTTCAATTTTTCAATTCACTTACATATTTCGGCGATACTGTCCTCCCACTTCGTAAAGTGCATGGGTGATTTCTCCCAAGGAACAATATTTTACAGCCTCCATAAGTTCCGAAAAAATATTTTCATTTTTAACTGAAGTCTTTTTCAAAGCTGACAAATGTGCTTTTACCTTTTCCGGATTGAAAGCATGAAGGTTTCGGAGTGTCTGGATTTGAGCTTCCTTCTCTTCTTCAGTAGCGCGAATGACTTCGCCCGGAATGATCGTCGGTGAACCATCGGATGAAAGGAAAGTATTCACGCCTATTATCGGATACTCTCCGGTATGCTTCTGCATCTCATATTGAAGGCTTTCCTCTTGAATTTTGCCACGCTGATACATGGTTTCCATCGCTCCCAAAACTCCGCCCCGCTCAGTGATCCGATCAAACTCCAGGTAAACTGCTTCCTCCACGAGATCGGTGAGATCTTCGATGATAAATGCTCCCTGAAGAGGATTTTCATTTTTCGCCAGACCCAATTCCTTGTTGATGATGAGTTGAATCGCCATCGCACGTCTGACCGATCCTTCAGTCGGAGTCGTGATGGCTTCGTCGTAGGCGTTGGTATGGAGAGAATTACAGTTATCGTAAATTGCGTAAAGCGCCTGAAGTGTCGTGCGGATATCGTTGAAATCAATCTCCTGCGCGTGAAGCGATCTCCCTGAGGTCTGAATATGATACTTCAGCATCTGAGATCTTTCATTCGCACCGTACTTCAATTTCATTGCTTTTGCCCAGATTCTCCTAGCTACACGTCCGATCACAGCATACTCAGGATCTATTCCGTTGGAAAAAAAGAACGACAAGTTTGGTGCAAAGTCGTTGATATTCATGCCTCGGGAAACGTAATACTCCACGTAAGTGAAGCCGTTGGAAAGCGTCAAAGCCAATTGAGTAATCGGATTGGCTCCAGCCTCAGCAATATGATAGCCCGAAATGGAAACCGAATAGAAATTCCTGACCTTCTGATCAATAAAATATTGCTGCACATCGCCCATCAAGCGAAGGGAAAACTCAGTTGAGAAAATACAGGTATTTTGAGCCTGATCTTCCTTCAGAATATCTGCCTGAACTGTTCCTCGAACTCTGGAAAGCGTATCTGCTTTGATTTTTTCATAAACCTCAGCTGACAAAACCTGATCTCCCGTCACTCCCAAAAGCATCAAGCCCAAGCCTTCGTTTCCTTCCGGAATTGCTGCATTATAAGCAGGAACCGGAAGATTTTTTACCTGGTAGATAGCCTGGATTTTCTGCTTTACCTCATCTATCAATCCATTGGCTTTGATGTAAATCTCGCATTGCTGGTCAATGGCTGCATTCATGAAAAACGCCGTCATGGTCGCTGCAGGACCATTAATGGTCATCGATACTGAAGTCATTGCGTCTACGAGATTGAAGCCCGAATACAACTTCTTCGCATCGTCCAGGCAGCAGACATTCACTCCGGAATTACCGATTTTACCATAGATATCAGGCCTGTAATCCGGATCTTCTCCATACAATGTCACCGAATCAAACGCCGTAGAAAGTCTCTTTGCCGGCATTCCTTTGGACACATAGTGGAAGCGCTTATTAGTTCGCTCCGGTCCTCCCTCTCCCGCAAACATCCGGGTTGGGTCTTCTCCTTCTCTTTTGAAAGGGAAAACTCCGGCTGTGTAGGGGAAATAGCCCGGCAGGTTCTCTCTCAATCCCCACTTCAGTAATTCACCCCAAGCCTCATATTTCGGCATGGAGACTTTGGGGATTCGGGAATTTGAAAGAGAGGAATGATAAGTTTTTACCTTCAATTCCTTATCCCGAACTTTGAACGTATAGTAATCCTCTCCGTAACGGGCAGCTTCAGATGGCCATTCTTCCAACCATTTTTTATTTTTCGGATCAAGATTGAGTTCTACCTGCGCATAGACTTCCTGGAGTTCTTTGATCAGTCTGTCCTTGTCCTCAATTTTGGTGTCACCGATAGCTTCGATAGATTTTTGGATGCTATAAAGTTGCTGCGCAATTTCTTTCTGCTCCTCCACCCATCGGTCGTAGCTTCTGTTGTTTTCAGTGATTTCGCTCAGATAGCGAGTTCGGGCCGGTGGAATGATGTAAATCTTCTCCGAAGTGCCCGCAGTGAGTTCGAATGTACTCTCCCAACCGGTGTACTTTTCTCCGATCTTATGGATCAAAGCCCGGTAAAGTTGGTTCATTCCAGGATCGTTAAACTGAGAAGCGATGGTGCCAAACACAGGGATTTCATCTTCTGAAATATCCCAAAGATTATGGTTTCGCTTAAATTGCTTTTTCACATCCCGGATCGCATCCAATGCTCCGCGCTTGTCAAACTTGTTTAGCGCAATCACATTTGCAAAGTCAAGCATATCAATTTTCTCCAATTGAGAAGCCGCGCCATACTCCGGAGTCATCACATAAAGAGAAATATCCGAATGCTCGATGATCTCAGTATCAGATTGGCCGATTCCGGATGTCTCCAAAATCACCATGTCAAAACCAGCAGCTTTCACCGTATCTACAGCATCCTGCACATATTTGGAAAGTGCCAAATTGGACTGACGAGTGGCCAAAGAACGCATGAAAACCCGTGGGTGATGGATGGCGTTCATCCGGATTCTATCTCCTAAAAGAGCTCCACCTGTTTTTCGCTTAGATGGATCTACTGAAATGATTGCCAGTGTTTTATCATCAAAATCCATCAGGAATCTACGAACCAATTCATCCACCAGCGAAGATTTTCCCGACCCACCCGTTCCGGTGATTCCCAGCACAGGTGTGGTCAATTCTTTACTCTTCTTTCTTATTTGATCCAAAACGTCTTTTGAATTTTCCGGAAAGTTTTCAAAAGCAGAAATTGCCCTTGCTACAAATTCCTTTCGCTCTTTCACCAAGGTAAATTCCTTAGGCAATACGTCCCCTATTGGGAAATCACACTGCATGACCAAGTCGTTGATCATACCTTGTAATCCCATCGCTCTTCCATTATCGGGAGAGTAGATTTTGGAAATCCCATATTCATGGAGTTCACGGATTTCTTCGGGATGGATCGTACCTCCTCCTCCACCAAAAATCTTAACATGTCCGGAACCTTTCTCCCGAAGGAGATCATACATATACTTGAAAAATTCTACGTGACCGCCTTGGTATGAAGTGATGGCAATTGCCTGGACATCCTCTTGAATCGCGCAATCGACGATTTCCTGAACGGACCTGTTATGACCCAAATGGATTACTTCGCAACCGGTGGATTGAATAATCCGGCGCATGATATTGATAGCGGCATCATGGCCGTCAAAAAGTGAGGCCGCGGTAACGATCCGGATATGATTCTTTGGTTTATAAATCTCCTGAGAAATAGACATGAGTTTGGGTTTGATACTTTGTTGGCTTAGCTGATTCCCATTTTTTGTATCGGAATCAAGGGTGAAAAGGGATTGCGAATATAGCAAAAATCAAAGGGTCTTGATTTTCTCCGCCACCAAAACAGAATATTATTTGGCTAAAATTGGTAAGATTCTTAGCTACGGCTGATTAATATCAACATAATTACCCTTAACAAGGCTTAATATTGAGCCAAATTCAACAAGTTTTGAAGCAATGATCAGTTATACCACCCCGGAAAATGCAATAAGCCTTATTCAAAGCAACCAGCGAGTTTTTATTCATGGAAGCGCTGCTACCCCAACAACGCTTCTTTTTGCTTTGGCTGCGAGAAAAG
>JBILPR010000252.1:0-6494 GCA_044373795.1 Algoriphagus sp.
TTGGGGCATCGTATATATCCTGATTTATGTCTTGAGTATCTCCATTTTTGAATTAGCTGGCACCCACTGGTGGATGTATTTCTTACTTCCAATTCACTTTATGATGGGGCCTGTTCACGGTGCCATCGTCAATTGGAGCGGGCATAAGTACGGATATTCAAATTTTGACAACAACGATCACTCAAAAAACAGCCTCCTGTTGGATGTATTGATGTTAGGTGAGTTATTTCAAAACAATCACCATAAACTCCCAAACAGACCTAATTTTGCCGTGAAGTGGTATGAGTTTGATCCAACCTATCCAATTGTAAAACTCCTTCATGCAACTGGAATTATTAAAATGAGAACAACCTAGATAGCAGAAAAATACAAAGCCTCCCTCCGGAGGCTTTTTTTTAATCTATTGTCAATCAATGATTTAATATTTTTTTTAAAAAAATATTAATACTATTCTTAGATTTTTATTGCAAAATAGAAACTAAATGAATAATTTCATAGCGATTTAAAACTTAACAACTTACTTATGAAACCATTAACCAGAGCAGAAGAGGAGATCATGCAAATCCTTTGGGATATCGAGCGAGGATTCGTGAAAGATATCTTATTACCAATGACTGAGCCAAAGCCAGCTTACAACACAGTATCAACAATTGTAAGAATTCTTGAAAGAAAAGGTTTCGTCAGCCACAAGTCATATGGTAAAAGCCATGAGTATTTTCCAATCGTTTCTAAGGACGAATACAGAACGTTTATCATTAAAAGAATGCTCGATGGGTATTTCGAAAGTTCTTTCGGAAAACTTTCCACATTTTTCAAAAACGATGAAACCCTAAACACAAAAACTTACCAGTAATTTTTGGTAGGCTCTTAAACAACAAAACCTGGCATTATCTGTCAGGTTTTTTTTTGCAACTAATCAGTTGTTATTATTTCACGTCCCTCAAAAGCTCCTCTACTGCTTTTTCGAGCTGCTTATCGATTCCCTTGTCAATCTCTCCGGGCATATTTTTCACTTGAAACTGAGGTTTAGTTTCATTGTTTTCCAACCACTCCCCTGCCATATTCTTAGCAGAGATTGGCACAGCTCCCCATCTTGATCCATCAGGCAAGCCTTCCCAACCTGCAAAAGAACAAGTACCCGGAGTTGGCATACCGACAGTCTTTCCGATTTTCAAATCGGTATAACCGCAGGCAAAACAATGTCCGTCAGAATAATTCGCTTCGTTAAACATTGCCAAAGTTGGTTTTGTCCAGCGTGCGGTTGGCTCATAGCCCACTTCTTTCGCTTCAGTTGCATAGGTCAAAAACTGCTCGCCTGTGAAAAACATAGCCAGATCAGCAACCAAGTCACCTCCTCCATTGAAACGAGTATCTACAATAACACCTTTAGTATCATGGTATTTTCCCATCATTTCTTCATAGACATTTCTGTACGGTCCGTCGCTCATTCCCGGGATGTGTACGTATCCCAGTTTACCCCCACTCAAGCTGTCAACTTCCTGTTGATTCTTTTTCACCCATCTTTTGTAGAGCAATTGGTTTTCCTGAGCAATGGTGATCGGTTTGATTGTAATCTGCTTTCTGGTTGAAGTCTTTGGGTCCAAAACTTCCAGCAGCGTAAATTTATCCGCTTTGCGATTGAGTAATTTGGAGAAATCAAGGTTTTCCGTAACCAGTTCACCATCGATACGCTCGATGATCATTCCGGCTTTGATACCCAGATCTGCTTTGTCCAAAGGACCTCCTGAAATAATCTCAGTCACTTTGATCCCGTTTCCAGTATGCTTGAAATCATAGAAAATACCAAGCGAAGCGGTCGCATCAGCCATAGGGACAGTTCTGGAATAGCGAGCTCCCGCATGGGACACATTCAATTCACCGATCATCTCAGATAGCATTTCTGCAAACTCATAGCTGTTGCCAATATGTGGTAGGTATTTCTGGTAGCCTATTTTTGAAGCATTCCAATCAACTCCATGCATGGTGGGTGTGTAGAAAATCCCTTTGGTACGAAGCCAGACATGCTCAAACATATAGGCCATCTCAGCCTCTTTATCAAAAGTCATTTCACCGGCAATCTTGATGGGTTCCTTCTTCATAGTTTCAGGATTGATCTTAGATATGCTGCCGTCACTCACTAAGAATAGATTCTTCTGCTCCTTATCCCACATCAACCTTCCAGAATTTGCCGCCAGACTGATTTCCTGTTTGGTTTCTTTAGTTCGCAGATTTGTACTCCATAGATTTAAGCCTTTTTCAAAGCTTGTCAGGTAGTAAAGCTTCTCCCCATCTTTTGACAAAACAGCATCACCCAAACCGGAAGAGTGAATTGTTAACCTTGCTTTACGATCCTCAATCCCATCCCAATCAAAAATGATCGGTTTGACTTCTTTTTCCGAAGGCTTCTTATCTGAAGCTTTATCATCCTTCTTTTCATCGTCCTTTTTCTGAGTTTTTTCGATTTCTGTTAACAAGTCAAAGTCTTCTTTGGAGAGTCTGAACTTATCCCAAGCGGCTTTGTCAAAGAATAAAGTGTAGACATCTTCCTGGCTTTGGCCACTTGTAGCATAGCTCCGTAGTCCGTCCCGGTTGGAAAACCAAAGAATTTGCTTGCCTTCATTGACCCAGGTAGCTTTGTCGTCACCATAACCACTATTGGTGATTTTTCGCATTTTCTCTTTTCCAGAAGCATCTAACAAGACCACTTCAGAATTTGCCATTGTAGGTCTGTAAGATGCAAGCAACCACTTACTATCCGGACTCCAGGTAAAATACTGGTCTCCGTCGCTCATGTGGAACAATTGCTCCGGAGTAAGCAAAGTCACTGTTGCCTTTGTTACCAAGTCTAAAATCTTTAGCGTTCGACGACCTTCGATGTAGGCAAGCTTCTTTCCGTCAGGAGAAAATTTAGATAAATACGCATCCTCGGTGACGCTCACCAACGGCTTCTCTTCCAAAAGAGTGGAAGCAAAAAAGAATGGCTCCTCCGACCGTGTTTTAGCAGTTTGAAAAATTTGCCATTTGCCATTTCGCTCACTTGAATAAACAACTGATTTTCCATCAGGGGCAAATTCCACAAATCGCTCCTGCTCAGGAGTATTGGTGATTCGCTTGGTGAGTGATCCATCGACTGAAGTCACAAAAACCTCACCTCTGGCAATAAAGGCTATTTCTTTTCCGTCAGGTGAAATGGACATTTCTCTCACACCTCCATTGATAGCGATGTAATTATCCGGATTGCTGATGGATTGAGTTTGAAGTGAAACCGCAAGTTTCTTAGGCTGTTCACCTTTTCTCATGGTATAAATCTCACCGTCAAATCCGAAGCTCAAAATGCCGTCCGTCGAACTGCTTAAGAATCGAACTGGAAAATCTTTGAAAGTTGTCAACACCTCAGGCTGTTCCGGATTGGCTAGATTCAATGCAAACACATTGAAACTTCCATTTGCTTCGCTGAGATAATAAATCTCCTTTTCATCCGGCGAAAAGACAGGATTTCTATCCTCACCATAGAAAGAAGTAAGCATTTTATGAGAATTGGAAGGGGCATCATAGATCCAGATATCTCTCGTAATTCCTGATTGGTGTCGTTTTCTCCATTCATTTTCCCCCCCTTTTTTATCGTGATAGATCATCTTGGTTCCTGACTTGCTAGACTGCACATATTCGGCAGGAAGTGTCCAGATCTGATCCACGCGTCCGCCTTTCTTTGGAACAGCGTATAACTCGGGCTGCGAAGCTGTTGGATATTGTCTATGCTCAGCAAGATCCATTCTACCGGTTCCAAAAATTACTTTTTGATCGTCTGAAGAAAAATCATAAGGGACCTCATCATTGGAATGATACGTCAATCGGCTTGCAGGACCGCCGGCAGCATCCATCAGGAAGATGTCAAAATTGCCATACCGGTCGGAGGCAAAAGCTAGTTGATTTCCATCCCGACTCCAGACTGCTTTGTAATCATGAGCTTCGTGAAATGTGATTTGTCTGGCGTCCCCTCCTTTACTTGGGACCAGAAATAAATCGCCTTTATAAGTAAAGACAATCTGGCTTCCATCCGGGGAAATCGCGGGATATCTCATCCATTGCGGAGCACTTTGGCCAAAGGCCGAACTTGCAAAAAAACAGCTAAGCGCTGCTAGTGTTAACTTTATATTCATGTGTTTATATTTTGTTTTTCAAAGGTCACATGGAATCTCGCAGGATTAATAATCATCCAAGTGTGTAACGCTTGAGTCATGCTCGATTTCATCTGAATTGGAATTACGCCTGAAAGTAAGGAAAAAATTGAAACGCAAATTTGTTGCAAAGGCTGAACGGAAATCGGGATTGACAGAAAGATAAAATAAGGAGAATCGCTTGGCTGAATCCTTCATTCCTTAAGCTGATCGGCCTATATTTACCCCTTTAAAAATCAAGACCATGAATTCATTTATTGAAGAATTACGCTGGAGAGGAATGCTCCAGGACATGACCCCGGAAATCGAAGAACATTTGAAAAAAGGAATGGCTTCGGCGTACTTGGGATTTGATCCTACAGCTGATTCTCTTCATATAGGCCATTTGGTCGGTGTGATGACGCTTTTGCATTTTCAAAGAGCCGGACATAAACCTTTCGCTTTGGTGGGCGGTGCCACAGGAATGATCGGTGATCCTTCTTTCAAATCTGCCGAAAGGAACCTGCTGGATAAGCCAACTCTGGATCATAACGTAGCTTGTATTCAGGCACAGCTTTCTAAGTTCTTGGACTTTAGCGGAGAGACTCCCAATAAAGCGAGAATGGTCAACAACTATGACTGGATGTCTCAATTCAGTTTTTTGGAGTTTATCCGTGACGTGGGAAAACACATCACTGTCAACTACATGATGTCCAAAGACAGCGTAAAGCGCAGGCTGGAAGACGGACACGGACTTTCTTTTACTGAGTTCAGCTATCAATTAATTCAGGGATACGACTTTTTTCACCTTTGGAAAAATGAGAATTGCACGATCCAACTCGGCGGTTCTGACCAATGGGGAAATATAGTTACTGGTACAGAACTGATTCGCAAAATGGGCGGCGGAAGCGCTTATGCGTTGACGGTGCCTCTGATTACCAAGGCTGACGGAACTAAGTTTGGAAAAACTGAAGGCGGGTCAGTTTGGCTCGATCCTGAGAAAACTTCGCCCTATGCATTCTACCAATTCTGGCTAAACGTATCCGATGATGATGCCTCCAAATACGTCCGAATCTTTACTACGCTCGATCAGCATACGATCGAAAGCCTGGAAGAAAAACATGCAAAAGCTCCTCATTTGAGAACTTTACAAAAAGAAATTGCCATGCAGGTTACTACGATGGTTCACAGTGAATCTGACTTTAAGATGGCCGAAAAAGCTTCGGAGATTCTCTTTGGCAAATCCTCGACGGAAGATCTTGCATCCCTTGACGAACGTACCTTCTTGTCTGTTTTTGAGGGTGTGCCACAAGTTCAGGTGAAGCACGAGGAATACGCTGGATTGAGTGATGTACTTGAACTGTTTGGTGACATTACCCAACAAGTGATCTTTTCTTCCAAAGGCGAGGCACGCAAAATGATTCAGGGAGGAGGCGTAAGTATCAACAAAGTGAAAGTAGATAACCCTAATCAACTTCTTTATTACTCTTTGCTTCAGGATAAATACCTATTGATTCAAAAAGGTAAGAAAAATTACTACATCGTCGAAGTGATTTAAGTCAGTGACTCTTAGCATAAAAAGGGCCTGATTGGGGAAATCAGGCCCTTTTTCAAGAGTATTTTTTAGAAAGCGAAAAAAATTAATCTGATTTTTTTGACCCAAGTTTAATACCTTTGAGTTCCTTTTTTAGATACAACATACTCATCATGGCAGGCGAAAAAAATAAAGAAAAACTCATACTAGATTCAGCAGTAGCACTTTTTACCAGCAATGGATTTCAGGCCACGAGGATGGAAGATGTGGCCAAAAAGGCCGGGATCAGCAAAGGTCTCACCTACTTCTATTATAAAAACAAAGAGGATCTTTTTATGGCTTTGACCAAAAAAGCCTTTGACCAATTCAAAGATGAGTTCAGGGATGTCTATCGCTCCAAGGGAAAATCAGGCCTTGACATGATCAATGATTTGGTAATAAGAATACCTGATTATGCCCGCAAAAATCAGGTGTATTACGATGCGATCCTAAATTTTCTGGACCTGATGAAAAAATACAACGATCCAAAACAACGAGCTTTAATCAGTCCGCTGATTTTGGAAAGTGTTCATTTCCAGAAACTCCTTGAAATCCATCACGAACCTGCCAAAATCGGCGTTATGATAGTCAGTCAGGGAATCAAAGACGGCAGTATCAGACCCGAACTTCAGCCGGAGATTACTTTCTATACGATTTGGAGCATGATTATCGGCTATGAAAAGATGAGTGGACCGATCGAATACGAAGGAAAAGAAACCAAAATCAACCCTGATAACTGGCAACCGGGATTTTTGAAACTCCTT
>JBILPR010000043.1:0-20963 GCA_044373795.1 Algoriphagus sp.
CAGCAAAATCACACTTCCGATATACCCCAGCGCAAAACCTTTTGCGCTCAACATATCATATTCACTTTCTTCTGAAATTTCGGGTAGATATGCGTTGTAAAAAACGATACTGCCCGCGTATCCTATACTTGCCAAAACACTACATACTATCCCCCATTCAAGATTACTCCCGTCAAAGAAGAAAAGTCCAATGCAAGAAATTGAACCCAAATAAGCAAAGAACTTCATGAAGGTTAGCTTCTTCCCACTTGAATCAGCTACCCCGGAAAGCAATGGAGAAATGAGAGCAATCACCAAAAAAGAAAAAGAGATCGAATAAGAATACAAAACCGTGTTAATCATCTCAAATCCAAAGAAATTAACCTTATCGCTTCCATCAGCATTTTTAGTAACGCTATTAAAATAGACAGGGAAAATAGTGGAAGTGATCACCAGGCTATAGACCGAATTAGCCCAGTCATACATGGCCCAGGAGTTTTGGACTTTCTTTTTGTTAGTAAGATTTATGATCATAAGCCATTAAATGAAAAAAGCTATCTCCGGAGAGATAGCTTTAAATATACTGGATGATTAGATTAATTAATCAACTTTTTTAGTAGCGGAATAAAGCACGCGACGAGCATCTGCTTCTCTGAGTTCGGTTTGAACATCAGAGATTGGACCCATTTTCACCTCTTTATCAGCCTTCATAGAGATTGTAATCAATCCTCTGTCTGATTCAGCAAGCAAATCTCTCTCTTGGTTCACCCACTGAACTAGGTCTGCAGGATTTAACAAAGCATCGTTTGCCTGAATTCTTGGCTCTGTACCATAAACTTCAACATTCTTTGGCTTCCCTATATAAATGTAAGAAATCAGAGTTTTCTTTTGGAGCTTCTGAAGTTGTGAAGCCTGTGGAAGTTTCTGTTCCACCAATATATCCTGTTCTCTCATTACGGTGGTCACCATAAAAAAGAATAGAAGTATAAATACAATATCTGGTAGGGATGCTACAGAAATCGCCGTGGACGCCTTACTTTTCTTTGTAAACTTTGCCATATCAGTTACCTCCTTGTTTATCTGGTTCCGCAATCGAAATCGCCATTGGGATTCCTTGTTTTCCTTTATCCGAAAGATCCGATTCTGCTGGTATTTCGTTAGAAAGTGCTCTGTATTCCTCAGAAGTCAGGTTAACACGAGCTGCATAAATCTCAAAATAAGCCTTTTTTACTAAATCAAATACCTCGAGGTACATGTCATAGCTGGTGCCTCTATTTGTCTTAATTGAAACGATAGCCTCGCTTGGATCATCCGAAGAAGCAGGATCTCTTCCGGCCAAAGACTGAAGTGAGCCAGGAAGTGAGTTATACAAAGCTTGTCCCTCTTCATCGGGAGCACCAAAATTCAAAATGAATGCCTTAACGTCTTGATCTAAACTTTCAGTAGTACCGTATTCACCTTCAACTAGAAGCTGATCGTTAGCATTGATAAGTATTGTAAAGATGTTTCTCTCATTTACCTTGATATCAGGTGGCGGCACATTTGGATCCTGCTTTGGAGGAAGGAAGTTTAGAATCCCTTTGTCCGAAGCGATCGTCGTGGTCACGAGGAAGAAGATCAAAAGAAGGAAGGCTATATCTGCCATAGATCCCGCAGGGATTTCCGGTGCTTCCTTTTTCATTCTGCTAGCCATTATTTCAATAGTTTAGAAGCTTCTGTAACAAAAATCCCTACAAAAGCAATGACAAACAAGAAATAACATGAAATCAATAGGCCTCCATAAAGTTTTGAAGATTCTGGTGTGATACTAAATGGCTCTGCTGCCAATCTAGGAGTCACTTCATTATCAGAAATCATGTAGGCAACAGCGAACATTGCTAAAATCACTAGAACCCCTATTCCAGATTTCATCAAATCTTTCGGATTACTAAATGATTTGAGTAACGGAAGGAGGATTGCTGCAATGCTACCGACAATAACTAAAAGGTACCCTGCATACAAACCAATATCATATATATCCATTATTAATATGTTTTAATGTGTGAAATTATGGGAAAATCCATATTAACAGTAAATTATTTTAGTTTATGCTTTACAAGCAAATCCACTAAAGATATTGATGCATCTTCCATGCTGTTTGCAAGAGAATCAATTTTTGCAACGATATAATTATAGAAAACTTGTAGGATAATCGCCACGATCAAACCACCTACAGTAGTAATCAATGCGACTTTAATACCAGCAGCAACAAGAGATGGAGATATATCACCAGCTGCCTCAATAGCATCAAATGCCTCAATCATACCAATTACAGTACCTAAGAAACCCAACATAGGAGCTGTCGCAATAAACAAAGCAAGCCAAATAAGACCCTTTTCTAAGCGTCCCATTTCAACAGAACCATAAGCGATAACTGACTTTTCAACCATTTCGATTCCCTCGGAATATCTCATCAAACCTTGGGTAAAGATTGACGCAACAGGGCCTTTGATATTTTTGGTCAAATCCCTAGCAGCTTCAATCCCACCTGAAGCAAGAGCGTCTTCTACTTTAATCAACAATTTCTTGGTGTTGGTAGTGGAAAGGTTCAATGTGATGATTCTTTCTAGGGATACAGCAAGGCCCAAAATCAGACAAAACAAAATAGGGGTCATGTAAAGGACTCCGCCCTCAATAAACTTTTCTTTTACTTGCTGATGAAAACCAAGCTCCTCTGCAACGATCTCGTCGTCTACAATAGTGGGTGATGCAGCAGGCTCTTCGGCAGCTGGGGTGGTTGCTTCTTGAGCAGCAGTGTCAGCAGCTGCTTCTTGTGCGTTAGCGAGAACAGGAACAAACATGATACCTGCAAGCATGAACAAAGTGATTAACTTTCTCATAATGTGATTTTTGATTAGACTTTAGATAAAGGTTAAATGGTTTTTACACTAGAATCGAGTTTTAAAGTTACCATTTTTTAAATTCAAAAAACAAGGACCTCTTTTGGTTTTTTATTAATAATTCCGCATTTAAAGCCTCTTTAAGGCAATTTTTACACGAACGGAACATTAACTATTTCTTGAAGAAAACAGAATAGACTTTCAAACTCGCTGTTAAGGTTCTTATTTTTTCTCAAAAAGAAAAATAAAAAAGTACCCTGGACAGGCTCTATTACATCAACAGCATTAAATACCATTTTAAATTCTGCCTTACACCAGAACAATCCGTCAATATCCTTCCATGAAATGTACCTTCTTGGTTTTTATTTAAGGTTTTTTCTCTTTTAACAGAATAAAATACAGGAATCAATCTTAGGTTTTATTTTTTGAGGAATGGGAATAAAAATGTTCCGTTTTCTGAATTTCAGGTCCTTTCGGTGGTGGGTTTAATAGAATTCCGTTGAAAACGAGGATAGAGGTTTCCTTTTGCAAGGCATTTCAAAAAGCTCTAAAATAAAAAAACCAACCTCGTTTATGAAGTTGGTTCTCTTTGCAGAGAGAGAGGGATTCGAACCCTCGATACCTTTAAGGGTATACACACTTTCCAGGCGTGCTCCTTCAGCCACTCGGACACCTCTCTGTGTCAATTGTGAATCGTTTTTGCGAATCGGAGTGCAAAGAAAAAAATTATTCGCCCCGATTCCAAATATTCCTGAATAATAGCCAAAAAATGAAATCAGGAAGTCATTTCGCCGGCCAAAGGTATTGTCAATTTTTTCCTGACATCTTCCAGACTTTTCTCTTGCCCCAACAAAAACATTAATTTGGTGATAGCAGCCTCTGTGGTGATGTCTGCTCCACTTATTACGCCCACATTCAAGAGTTCCTTGCTTGTCTCATATCTTCCCTGAATCACTCTTCCTCCATTGCACTGGGAAACATTAAGAATGATTAGTCCCTTTTTTATTGCCCTGCTTAGTGAACTCATAAACCAAGCCTCACTTGGGCTATTTCCGGAACCGTAAGTTTCCAGCACGACTCCCTTAAGACCTTCGATATCGAAGCACGCATCCATGATCTTTGAAGTGATTCCGGGAAACAGCTTCAAAATCATCACACTATTGTCAAGGTGATTTCGATTTGTTAATTTTTTATGTGATTCTAATGGTCTGATTGCAGAGGTATTATAGTCAATCACAATGCCTGCTTCTGCCAAAGACGGGTAATTTTCTGACTCGAATGCATCGAAATGGACGCTCTGAACTTTCTTTGAGCGATTGCCTCTCAGGAGCATGTGATTAAAGAAAATACAAACCTCCGGTACAATCGGCTTATCATTTATTTTCGCAGTAGCTATTTCAAGGGAAGTCATCAGGTTTTCCCTCGCATCCGACCTCATGGCTGAGATAGGAAGCTGCGCACCGGTGAAAATCACGGGTTTATTCAGTCCTTGAAGCATATAGCTCATCATTGATGCTGAATATGCCATCGTATCTGTGCCATGCAAAACTACAAAGCCATCGTAGCTGTCGTAGTTCTCATATATAATGTATGCCATATCTGTCCAATGCTTCATCGAAACATTGGATGAATCGATTGGCTCCGGAAACGAAATCACCGTAATGGCAATATTCATATTAGACATGATGGGGATCTTTTCCAGGATTTGGCCAAAATTGAAAGGAACCAACGCTCCCGATTCATCATAGGCCATTCCAAGTGTCCCTCCGGTGTAAATAATCAGTACCGATGAGGTTTTACTCGTTCTTAATCCCGTATTGAGTCTTACGATTTTATAGTTCATGAATGAAAATCATGGAATAAATTCAATGCGTTTTCTTTTGTTTTGAGCGCTACTTCTTCTTTTGATATCTTTAGGAAGTCTCCGATTTTCTCTGCAATAAATGGCAAATAGGCTGGAGAATTTCTTTTCCCGCGAAATGGAACAGGAGCAAGATAAGGTGCGTCAGTTTCCAACACCAGATTATCTAATCCAATTTCGAAAATTACAAGATCCAAACCACCATTTTTATAAGTGGCTACACCGCCAATTCCCAAAAGAAATCCCATTTCTATTATTTGCTTGGCCTGGCTTATGTTTCCATTGAAGCAATGGAATATGCCTCTGAGTTTTCCGTCATGTTCTTCTTTTATGATGGCAATCGTCTCATCCATCGATTCTCTGCAATGGAGGACAATCGGGAGATTTTTAGCTTTTGCCCAGCCAATCTGAATCCGCAAGGCCTTTTTCTGTTGCTCAAAAAAGGTTTTGTCCCAATAAAGATCGAGCCCAATCTCTCCGACCGCGGCAAATGATCTTTTGTTGAGCCACTTTTCCATCACAAGAAGCTGGTCTTCGAAATCTTCCTTCACATCGCAAGGATGCAAGCCCATCATCGGAATGCATAAATCCGGGTATTTCTCCTCACATAACAGCATTGCCTCAATCGTATTCACATCGACATTTGGCATGTAAATCCGCTCCACTCCCGCCTCCCGGATCTCCTGAATGACCTGATCCCGATCAGAATCGAATTTAGTGGAGTAAATATGCGCGTGTGTATCGATCAGGTTCATCTGTATTCTCTGGATTTCCATTGGATTCGGGAGGGCCAAAAGTAATAAAGAATCGTATGGCAGGTGGAAACCATATAATAAATATCAAACATCAAAAGATCTTTCCACTTTGGAGGCCTGGTCACTTTGGATGATAATTCCCTTACAAAATATCCCTGAAATAAAATTTTCAGCACCAAAATACTGATCCCGATCAAAGGGTTGAACCAGATAAAATATCCTATCGCAGGGAAAAATGCAGCTTGGGAAAAAAGCATCATCAGCCAAAAAAACGGTAGAGTCGCCACTCCCTGCATCCACCTTTTGCGTTGATGCATCAGCGACTTCCAATCAGGTTCTGCTTTTGTGAAAAGCAAAATTTCAGGACTCACCTGTTGGGCAACTTCGTACCCGGCTTTTCGGATTGACCTGGAAAGCTCAAGGTCTTCAGTCATACAGAACGGCAAACGAGCAAACCCCCCGATTTTCTCCAGTGCTTCTCTTCGGATCACCATATTATTACCCATTCCAGTGGTAGGTAATCCCAGATCGGTCACTATTTTGACGATCCCCAGGGTATTCCACCAATCTATTTCCTGCATTTTTGCAAGCCAACTTTCGCCCTTTACTTGAGTGATCCCATTGAGCAATCCAACACGTTGATCCATACAGGAAACTGCTTCTTTGATCCAGCCGGAGTTTGTCTGGCAATCTGCATCCGTAAAAAACAGAAACTCACCTACCGCACGCTCCTCCAAAAAAGCCAATGCATTTGCCTTACCATTCGCATTTCGAGTAAATGCCTGATGCTCTTCAACTGCGAAATAACTCCTTGACGTCCGATCACACCATGCCTTTATCATCTTTAAGGTCGAATCAGAACTCTGGTCATCCGCGATCAAAATCTGCAATTTTTCCTCCGGATAATCGAGCTCCCCGAGTGAAGCAAGAAGCCTCGGCAAATGCTCTTCTTCATTTCTGGCAGCGATCAGTACTGAAACAAGAGGAAGATTTGAGGGCAATTCTTTTCTATGATTTTTGAAATTGATCCTGATAAAAAGGATGAGTAAGGAATTCTGAACTAACAGAATAGAAACCAAAACCAGTGAAACGACCAGAATCATAACGCAGATGTGGACCACCCCTGATCCAAAACATAATCTAAATAAAATGGCAAAAAATCGGGCAATACATCCGCCGTTTTCTGCTGATCGTGAAAGACCACAATTTTGCCAGGCTTGGAGTGAATCTTAGTTTTCTCCAAGATCTTGTCAGACTCCATTTCCTCATCATAGTCACCGGATAGTACGCTCCACATGGTAATCTGGTGAGTTTCCTTCACAAGTTTGGCTTGAGCTTGAGTCATTAGCCCATAAGGAGGCCGGAAGAGAGTTGCTTCGAAAGCTAACCGATCCCGGAGAGTTTCCTGACATCTTTCAATATTTTCGAGATACGATTCCAGGTTAGTTTTCCATCCATTCAGATGGTTAAAGGTGTGATTTCCGATCTGATGTCCCGACTCAAGAATTCTCCGGGCCAATTCAGGATGCTTGCGAACGTTGTCCCCGACTACAAAAAAAGTGGCAACCTGACTCCTTTTTGCCAGTTCGTCCAACACAAAATCGGTCACTCCGGGGATGGGCCCATCATCGAATGTGAGGTAAATCCGGTTATTTCCAGGGCTTCCCATCCAGATTCTTTTCGGAAAAAATCGTTGCACCAGAGTAGGAACTGTATGCCAAACCATTATTTAGCGAAATTTAAGACTGAGCAACGTCAAATCATCCGTAAGCGGAATGTCTTGGGAGAATTCGCTCATTTTTTCCAGGAAAACCGTATGGAATTCCTCAGGATCTATATCCAAGTGACTGTCTACAAAGCGCTGAAATCGCTCTTCGCCGTATTCTTCTTGAGATGAATTCATAGCTTCTGTCAAGCCGTCCGTGTAAAGATGAATTGTAAAATGATCCAGATTTTTTCTTGTTCCAATCTCCAAAAAGGGCAAATTCTCAAAGGCTCCGAGGATAGTGGTTCCAGCCTCTAATATTTCACTGCGCTTTTCCTCTTCCCAACAAAGCAAAGGGGGATTATGCCCAGCATTTACGAAATGAAGTTCCCGGGTTTTGAAGTTAAAATGACCGAGAAAAAACGTGATGAATCGCTCTCCTTTGGTATTCTCAAAAAGTGTATAATTCAATTGGTTGACGACCATTTTCAGGTCTGCATCACTTCTGAGCAATGTCCGAAGTGCCGCCTGAAAGTTTGACATCAGAAGTGCAGCAGAAATCCCCTTGCCGGAGACATCCGCAATACAGAAGTAGACCTCATCTTTTGACTTCCGGATCAAATCATAATAATCCCCTCCCACCATGCTGTGCGGGAAATAGGTCACTTTTGCTTTCAGTTCTTCGGAATTTGGGAGTTCAGAGGGAAAAAGCATTTGCTGCACCTGAGAGGCAATCGCCACCTCACGATTTAGCACTTCCTGCTCCAGTTGCTTTCGGGCAAACCTCTTATTTTCCAGAGCCACCACCAGAATATTGGTAAGGGCTTGCGTGAAATTCAAGTCCACGTCCAAACTCAGGTCTTTTCTTCGCAGAAATAAAATCGCCAGCATTTTATCTTTGTGATAAACCGGCAAATAGGTCTCAAGCTCATCGAAAGAATATTCGCTGGCCATGTTCAATCTCAGTTCACCGGATTTTTTCTCATCGACAACCTGATCTCCGGAAATAAATTTGGGCAACTTGGATTTTACCCCATGACTTATTTTTTTCTCAAAATCCCCCTCTTTTGCCACATAAAGAAGCAATGCTTTGATATTCAAATGAACCAAGCAGGTAAATTTGAATATATTTAGAAGAACCGCCTCAGACTGATTTTCATTGATCGCTTGGGTGATTTCCAGTAAAGCCTTTAGCTCAAGTTCCTTGCGCTGATATTTTAGAGTTTCGGTAGTCAATTATCAGAGTGAGTTATGTGCCATCAGGCCTTTTTTGGTTGCGAGAAAAAACAATTCTTTCCCATCTTTCATCACATCCACCTGGTCAAAACGCTCATGATCGGGCGTTTCAAGGCATTTAATATATCCTTGGGAATAGAGGGATTGCAGCGTGTTAAGAAGCAATTCGTCTTCCCATTTGAGGGTTTCTTTGATGTATTCAAATGGCTGGACGAAGTAAAGCTCGTCCATTAGGTCAAATTCTGCGTCGTTCATGTTTTGATTTTCAAGGCTAAATTAAACACTTCTGCTAGTTCGGCGACCTTTCCATGCGAAATTTCCGGCAATCGCGCCCAGACCCACCGCAAGTACATAAATCGGATGAATGAATGAGATCAGGATAGAATCAATATTTCGATATTGGATCCTGAGGCTTTTCAGAACTTTCCCCAGAGATCTTTTTTCAGTAAAAATTTTGGAAGTCCAAATCAAACCAAAAACCAATAATCCCATTGATCCCAAAGCCAGCAATCCAAAACTGCCCAACCAGACAAGCTGGACCAGAAATGAGAAAATTGCCGAAACGGCATGTATAAAGGATCCGTGGGCTTTCCACTTTCCTGCCCATCGAACACGCTGATTAAGGAGTGCTTCCCAACTTGGTTCAGATTTGGTTTGGACCAGATTTTCTGCGAAAGGCAAATAAACGCAGGATCCGAATCCGAACTTCTTCACTATTTTTTTCAGCAAAAACTCATCGTCTCCCGAGACAAAATCCCGATTTCCTTCATAGCCACCTACTTCCAGGAACGCTCTTTTCCGATAGGCAAAATTGGCTCCGCTGCAGATCAGAGGTTTGCTTTTGAAGGAAAAAGCTGTAATTAAAAGTATGCTGGCCCAATCCGCTTGCTGGAAAGCTCCCAAAAACCTTCCATTCCCGGTTACCATCACCGGCCCTGCTACTAATTGGGTTGCTTTATTTTCAAAAGGAAAAATCATCCTCTCCACCCAGTTCTTAGGAAAGACGCAATCAGCATCCGAACAAAGGATTATTTCACCTCTGGCGTGAGCTATCCCAAACTCCAGTGCTGCTTTTTTTCCTTCTCCGGGACATCTCAAGGAAACAATTCTCTGATCACTCATTCCGGCTTCCTCGATCAATTCAAACGTATCATCCTCGCTCCTATCATCCACCAAAATCAATTCAAGATCTGGAAACTTAAGATTTTTAAGTTGGCCCGCCAGACGATGAATATTATCAGCCTCATTCCTGCAGGCAATCAAAATCGAGACTATAGGAACTCTCTGAACGGGCTTTATATAAGGTACTTTTTCAGACCAGAATCTGGCTAATTCTGAAAGAAGAAGGAAATAGATCAGCGTCCAGATCAGATAAAAACTTAGCATCTTTTGGGCTAACTTGCGGGTGTGAGTAAAGAACCAAAAAAAGAGGCAAAGGAAAAAATCATCCTGGGAATCGATCCCGGTACCACGGTGATGGGATATGGACTGCTGCTCATCGAGGGAAAGAAATACAAGATTTTACAATACGGCGTAATTCATCTTAAAAAGTATGAAACGCACGAGCTCAAGCTGAAAAAGATTTTTGAACGTGTCACCTCCATCATCGATGAATTCATGCCGGACACTGTCGCACTTGAAGCCCCCTTCTATGGGGTAAACGTGCAATCGATGCTAAAACTGGGAAGAGCTCAGGGAGTAGCGATGGCAGCAGCATTGGCTCGGGATATTCCAATCACAGAATATTCCCCAAAAAAAGTAAAGCAGTCCGTCACTGGAAATGGAAATGCCTCCAAAGAACAAGTGGCAGCTATGCTTCAAACTCTGCTCAATATCGAGGAACTGCCAAAGCTTTTGGATGCAACAGATGCATTGGCTGTGGCGCTTTGTCATCATTTCCACGAAGGAAGAATGCAAACCCGAGGTAGAAATGAAGGATGGAAATCCTTCATCGAAGAAAATCCCGACAGGTTAAAAAAATAAAACCCGACGTGAATCGGGTTTTTCATTTCTAGAAATCAAATCCTGCTGATATTTTCAGCACTTGATTTTTCACATCTGTGTCGAAATAATTGAGTCCGATCAAACCGAAATCATAACTCAACTGCAAGTTCACTCCTCCGGGAAGGTAAGCGCACATGCCGACCAAACCCCCAAAATCATATCCACGAATAACATCTGTACTGGTCGAAGTAACTCCTGCCAACTCATATTTTCTGGAAAGCAAAAAGGAAGCTTGTGGGCCGGCAAAAACATTCAAAACCGGAATGATATCCACTCTGAATAGGAGAGGAAAATCCAGGTAATTCAATCGCTCGTCGATTACAAGACCTGTCGTTTTCTCATTGGACTCATACCCTTTTTGGGAAAACTGGATCCCTGGTTCTATCGCAAAATTGCCAAGCTCGTACCAATAATAGAATCCCACATGGGCTCCTACTTTTGCATTATAATTTGTATCGGAGAAATTTGCTGAATTCAATCCGGCCCTGACTCCAAATAGTTGTGCCTGAGCACTCCCAAAAATCCCTATCGAGAAGAATAAGATCAAAAGCTTTTTCATGAATTGTGTATATTTTAATTTACTTGCTAAAACTAACAGAAGCTTTTAAAATACCCAGCCGAATCTTTGATTATTTACTCTACATAATATGGAAAAACTCATAGGTATCTTTGATGAATTTCCTTTTTTGACTGATGTTGACAAAAAAGCTTTCTCCGCAAAACTTGAAAGTCAAAGCTATGAAAAAGGCGGATTGCTGGAAGAAGCGGGTAAAACCAGCTATTACCTGCATTACATCAAATCAGGTGCTGCCAGGAGTTTTTATTTCCGAGAAAACAAAGATATAACGGTGTCTTTTTCTCTGGATGGAGAATTTGTCACTGCGATGCACTCCTTCATTACTCGCAAGCCCTCATACGAAAACATTGAAGTTTTGGAAAGGAGCGTAGTTTATCGAATCAGCTACGACGAACTTCAGTCCCTGTTTGTGGACAATTCGAGAATTGAGCGGGCCTACCGGATGATCCTTGAGCAATATTACATCGTATTGGAAGAGCAATCGATTTTTGCAAAATTCAAATCTGCCCGCGAACGATACCTCGAATTGATGGAATACCGGCCCAAAGTAATTCAAAAAGCCTCTGTCGGCCACATCGCATCTTATCTTGATATGAGTATTGAAACCTTGAGTCGAATCCGCGCTAGGATCTGATTATTTGACTTTTCTCAAAACCTTTTTGTTTGGTAAATGGCTAGTTTTAACAAATTAATTTGTCTCGAAACCCAAATGCCATGAAAAATATTTTCTCGTCCCTCTTTTCATTGCTGTTGCTGGCTGCGGTTATTAGCTGTAGCAGCCGCACAAACGAAATGACATATGACTCTTCTCAACTTGCACGCATGAGTGTCGCAGAAGTCGAGAAAGTCGTGGAAGATTTCATCATGGCTGAGGATAGCGCTACAATCGAGATTCCGGCAGGATACTACGAACTCAGTACCCAATTAATCCTTGATAACAAAAACCGTATCCTCATCAAGGGTGCAGGAATGGACCAAACAGTTCTTTCTTTCAAGAATCTCAAAAGCGGTGGAGAAGGAGTGAAAATCGTCGGAAACTCCATCACCATTCAGGATTTGACGATCGAAGATGCACCCGGCGATGGCATCAAATCGCAGCATTCCGATGGCATTACTTTCCGCAGGATCAATGTAACCTGGACGAATGGGGATAAATCCAAGAATGGCACATACGCCATCTATCCCGTGCAATGCAAAAATGTGCTGATCGACGAATGCATTGCTTCCCATTCCCGCGATGCAGGGATTTACGTGGGTCAGTCTGAAAACATTGTAGTAAAAAATTCTCTTGCCTTCGGTAATGTCGCCGGAATTGAAATCGAAAATTGTGACAATGCGGAGGTTTATGGCAATGTGGCGAGAGACAATGCAGGAGGAATTTTGGTTTTCAACCTTCCGGGTCTTCCTAAATCAGACGGTCGCAGAACGCGAATCTATGACAACGATATCATCGACAACAATCACGAGAATTTTGCAACCGCCCTCAGTGAAGAACCAAACGGAAATACCGTGACGATGATTCCTCCCGGGTCGGGCATCGTACTTCTTGCTGCGAAAGAAGTTGAAGTTTTCAACAATCGAATCCTTCGAAATAAAACTTTTGGTGTAGCTATCTCCAATTATCAGATAACGGGTTTCCCATCTGAAGCTCCAAATTGGTCACCATTTACCTCAGACATTTACCTCCACGACAACGAATACGATAACAGCAAGGGATTCCCGGATTTGACCAAAGAAATGGGTCAGTTGGTCAGTATTTACAATGCACATGGCACAGCCAAAACTCAGGATATTATCTACGATGGATTTTGGGATAAAACGATCAGCGAAACCATCGAGTCCAACCCGATGCGGATCTGCATTGCAGAAAAAGGAATCGAAAATCTACGCTTTACTCGCTTCTATCTGATGGAAGGAAAAGACAATATTCAGGCATTCGCAGATTATCAGCTTTTTGAAAATTGCAAAGTCGATGTGGTGACCGATACGAAGGCTGTAACAGGGATGTGATTAGAATTGAAACTGAATTGGGGGAAGATGGAACTACAAAAAATATCACTGAGCATTGGCACGATCATTCTGGGATCCATTTTCCTGTTTGCTTGTCAGGCAGAAAAATCGGAGAAAAAGGCAGTCGAGACCAAGCTGGAAGCTGAGATCTCCGATGGTAAATTTCCATACAAAAGACTTTCTACCTACGGTTTTTTCTCAGGAGAAATCAATGAATTGAAACCTGCGGAAGACGTGATTATCTACAAACCGGCATCTTCACTTTTCACAGATTATGCATTAAAGACCCGTTTTGTGCATTTTCCGGAAGGAGTCAAAGCGACCATCACTGACGATGAATTGAATTTACCGAAAGGCACTACGCTGATCAAAAACTTCTTCTATCCTGCCGATTTCCGTAAGCCGGAGGGAGAAAGGAAAATCATCGAAACGCGGCTGATGGTCCACGAAGAAACCGGATGGGAAGCTTATCCTTATATCTGGAATGAAACCCAGACGGATGCTGTCCTGAAAGTGGTCGGCGGCGAAATTGAGGTGAACTATGTGGATGTTCAGGGAAAAGATCAGGTGATCAATTACCTGGTTCCCAATAAAAATCAATGCAAATCCTGCCACAACAAGTCTGAAGTGATGGCTCCGATCGGAGTGAAAGTTCAGCATTTGAATAATGAACTGGATTTCGGAAGCGCGCGCAAAAATCAATTAGCCCATTGGACTGAGCTTGGAAAGCTTGAAGGCTTCCAGGGAGAATCAGCACATCCGGCGATGATCAATTACGAAGATTCTTCTCTTCCTCTCAATGATCGGGCGATGGCTTATCTCGATATTAATTGTGCTCACTGCCATAGTGCGGAAGGTCCTGCGAGTACTTCAGGACTTTTTCTCAGTTACGATCAGACCGACCCGATGAAACTTGGAATCAATAAAACTCCGGTTGCTGCAGGTTTCGGAGCTGGAAAATTTAAATTCGACATCGTACCTGGTGAGGCAGATGCGTCTATCATTACCCATCGGATGAACTCCACTCAAGTGGGTGTTGCGATGCCGGAACTTGGCCGGACGACGATTCACCAAGAAGGTGTCGAACTGATCCGGGAATGGATCAATAGCTTGAATTAGAAACAAAAAAGGCTTCAAAAATCCCGAAAATCCTTTTTTGGTTTCCGTCTAGAGTTCTCCAAAGGCTTGAAATGAAAAAAAATAGGATAGCCGGAATTAAAAATTTACAAATCAATCGATTACTTTTTTGTCCACGTAGCTGGAGTTTAGAATGCCCAAAGCTCCCATGTATTTGAGGCCAAAACTTAAGGTATCTCCTACTTTATAGCTATTTGGATTTTTCCAAAGGTTAATAATCAACATATCCGAACTTGCTCCAAGTATTTCATAGGTCTGATCGTCCGGGATCAGATATTTGGGATCGACGTCAAGCAAACCAATATCAATGATTGCCCGAAAAGATGTTTGTCCGTAGAGACTCCGATCAATCTCAGTAATGTCTCCCTGTGGATTTGCTGCCAGGTTTCCGACTGGGAGAAGAGGCTTTTCCTGCATTTCGATAATCTCAGCATGCAACTGAAACACGTCTCCATGCATGCCCTCCATGATGTTTTCTTCAAACAAATCCACCCCAAAAAACAAGGTTTCTCCTATCCTGAAATGATTGATTCCTTTCGGCAACTGATGGGTAAGCATCAAGGGAATCGTCACGGAAGTTCCGGCTGAAACCCAGGGTATTTTCTTGTTGAACTTCAGTTCAATGATTTGCTTGTACAAGGAAAGCTGAATCAGCTTGTCTGTGGAAGGCATCACCCCGTTCAAACAGTTCAGATTCGTGCCTAGTCCGATCACTTCGATATTTGGAAGCTCAAAAATCTTCGAATAAAACTCAATCAATCGCTCACCCATCACGCCTTCGCGAAGATCTCCGGTCTCCACCATGATGATGATTTTGTGTGTTTTATTTTGGATCACAGCTTCTTTACTGATCCAAAAGATCGTCTCAAGCTCACTATTCAGGCTGACATCTGCATAGGTAACCATACTACCGACGTTTTTTTTGGAAACCGGTTTGATGTAAACGGTTTGAATTGTAGGATTGAGTTTTTTGATTTTGGCGAGATTGCTGATTCGGCTATCGTGAATTTCATCTACGCCAAGATTGATCAATTCCTGAAGGAAAAGCCTGTTGCCACAAAGAAGTTTGGACACCACTCCCCATGCGACTTCTTTTTCTTGAAATGCTCGCTTCAAAAACAAAAAGTTTTCGTGCAGCTTCGTTCTGTTCAACGTGAGATAGGCCATGTTACTTTGTCAGTCTCATTTCAAGGTACTTATTCGTGAATCCCAGTCGCTCATAAAGTTTTCTGGCCGGATTATCCGCCTCCACATGCAGGGCAATTCCTCCATTGGCCATTTTCACAGCATGATCCATGAGCTGTCCTCCGATTCCTTTTCCTCTCATCTCAGCATCTACGGCAATGTAAACCAGGATATTTTCAGGAATGTAGCCTGACATTCCGGTTTTGTTCATGACCACCGCGCCTACGATCTTATCGTTTTCACGAGCCATTATCACAAATCCACCTGCTTGAAATCCCTGATCAAGTGCATAATCAAGACATTTCATTATATCTTCTTTTGGATCGCCGTATTTCCCCAGGTGAAGAACCAGAAAATCTGCGATTTCATTTTTCTGAAGGTATGTTGCGGTGTCTATTACTGACAAAGTATCGAATATGATCATATAGATTTGAACTTAGAATTTTTAATTTTTTCAAAATAAACCACTGAGCAAAAGGTGACCAGTGAAAGCGATAGGCCAAAGAGATTTGGATCAAGACCAAAAGGCATCTCCACCTGCAGAATAGTCAATCCTGCGGTGACGGTTCCTCTCATTATCATGGAAGAAAGTGCAGCTCTAGGGTTTCTTTGACCAAAAAACAACTCTTCGAGCAATAGAACAGTAATTCGAATGCCATAAAAGCTACGTTAAAAAGCGTCCAAGATCCGGAAATCCCCATTGCGAAACCTGGTCTTCCCAGCCCAATCGAAAACCCGCCTCCTACATCAGTAGCTACTTCCGAAAGGCCGATATGGCAGCTCCCAATATTCCGTCCTCCGACACAAAAGCTCTCTTGATCTGAGTTCTTTTTCATGAAAAAATATCCTACTCCCAACATGGCTAGTATGTAGGCCAAAAAGATTCCCAGACCTATAATATGCATTACTAATATGATTTTGTACTAAATTCATTTTAAAATATAATTTTTCAAAGGTAGTCATAAAGGCTCAAAATTAAAATTTAATAGGTTTATATTCCTTAATGACGTACATCAATACAATTTAAACTTTGATTTATTATAAAAAAGGCTTTCCATAACCGGAAAGCCCTTTACTTTTTATTAGTTCAGATTAAAATGAATATCCCAGAGAAAACTTAAATCCTCTGTTGTAAACATCAGCATTATTGTTTTCGAAAATTGGTGTCAAACCCAGATCATACGATCCCTGGACATTGAATCCCTTGGGTAAGTTGTACCCCAAACCGAAGACTAATCCCATGTCAGTATCCTTGATTGAGTTGGTATCGATGCTTACTGTGGAACCTCCAAAATCACTTTCGAATTTGGATTTGGCAAGAAATGAAACCTGTGGTCCTGCAAACAAATTGAACCCGTCAGAAACATACATTCTCAAAAGCAATGGAACATCTACATAATCCAAAACCGCTCTGCTATTTACCGCGTCATCGTTTTGAGTTCCTTTTACTGAATAGTAAACACCTGGCTCAATGGCGATTCTGTCAGTCGCAAAGATGGATGCATTCACCCCGGCATGAAATCCGATTCTGTTGGTATAGTTGTTTTCGGAAACATCATCTCCTCCAAAATTGAAGAAATTTGCTCCTCCACGAATACCAAATCCACCATTGCTGGAAGATTGAGCTTGCGCAAATTGAACTCCCAAGAGGCCAAAAGCGAATAAAAACATTAACTTTTTCATGTGTTTTTAATAATTGATTATCCTATCTGTTTTGCCACGATAGTGCCAAAAAATAAGATTTAAGAGAGATACAATTCCTGGAAGGCCCTTTTCAGCTACTCAATTTTTCTTTTCTCCGGATTTGAAATCGTAGGTGCAATCTGGTTTTGAGAATGAAAACCGAGAAATACCCTATTTAAAAAACAACTGTTGCTCTTATCACTAATACGAAACTTCTTCCTTTGGAAAAAATGGGTGATTGAAATTTTGAAGGAAATGCATTAAAAAAAAAATGATTAACCGCAATCTTGCCACTAGCCTATTTTAACAATTGAAAATCCAAAGGAACGTTTGATTTTGGATTTCTTCGGTCATCGGTATTCCGGCCCCTTACTTAATAAAAATTCGCCTACCGGCAGAAAAGCGGATATACAGAAAAAAAATTGTGGGTCCTTGGAATCAGCGTGAATAAAAAAAGGGACAGAAATTAATCCTGCCCCTCAGTCTATTTATTCAAATTGTGTTTATCACATATTTTCGCTGCTCATCACTGCGGAGAAATACTCTCTGTTCATTCGAGCAATATTGGTAACGGAAATTGCTTTTGGACATTCAGCTTCGCACGCTCCGGTATTGGTACAAGCCCCAAATCCTTCAGCATCCATTTGCGCTACCATCTTTTCAGCTCTTGCTTTACGCTCAATCTGTCCTTGCGGAAGCAAAGCAAGTTGGGAAACTTTGGCAGAAGTGAACAGCATTGCTGATGCGTTTTTACAAGCCGCTACGCATGCTCCGCAACCGATACACTGTGCTGCATCCATTGCAAGATCAGCCATCGTTTTAGGAATTGGAATCTCGTTGGCATCTGGCACACCACCTGTATTTACCGATACATACCCGCCTGACTGAATAATTCTGTCAAACGCAGATCTGTCTACCACCAAGTCTTTCAACACCGGAAAAGCTTTTGCTCTCCAAGGCTCAATTGTGATCACATCTCCATCAGAGAAAGAACGCATGTGCAGCTGGCAGGTAGTGGTTTGCAATGGTCCGTGAGGTTTTCCATCGATATACAGGGAGCAAGTTCCGCAGATACCTTCACGACAGTCGTGATCGAAGTGAACAGGATCTTGATTTTTCCCGGTCAATTCTTCATTTAACACGTCCATCATCTCTAGGAACGACATGTCCTTCGATATTCCGTCTATTGGATAGGTGACAAATCCTCCTGCATCGGCAGCGTTTTTTTGTCTCCATATTTTCAATGTCAATTTCATAATCTTCTGAATTTTTTCTGGGCGATTATTTGTAAGATCTCTGAGTCAACTTCACGTTTTCGAAGACCAAAGGCTCCTTAACAAGTTCTTCTTCCTTATTGTCTCCGGTGTACTTCCAGGCAGCTACATAAGCAAAGTTCTCATCATCTCTCAAGGCTTCACCTTCAGGGGTCTGATATTCCACTCTGAAGTGACCTCCGCAAGATTCGTTTCTATTGAGCGCATCATCGACCATCAATTCTCCCAATTCCAGAAAGTCTGCTACGCGGTGTGCTTTCTCCAAAGATTGGTTTAGCTCTTCATTTTGGCCAAGAACTTTTACATCTGACCAAAACTCTTTTTTAAGTGCTTTTATATCAGCTTTTGCTTTCGTCAGACCTTCTATAGATCGTGCCATTCCGCATTCGTTCCACATGATTTTACCTAGCTTTTTGTGGAAATAATCAACTGTTTTGTTACCATTAATATTGAGCAATTGCTTGATTCTGTCTTTTACCTCGTTCGAAACTTTGGCAAACTCAGGATGAGACGCATCTACTTTCACCGGAGGCGTCTGAGCCAGGTAATCTCCGAGAGTGTAAGGAATCACGAAATATCCATCCGCCAAGCCCTGCATCAAAGCAGAAGCTCCCAATCTGTTTGCTCCGTGATCTGAGAAGTTTGCCTCTCCCAAAGCATATAAACCGGGAACAGAAGTCATCAGATTATAATCTACCCAAAGTCCACCCATTGTATAGTGAACCGCCGGATAGATCATCATCGGAGTTTGATAAGGATTCTCGCCGGTAATCTGCTGATACATATCGAAAAGGTTGCCGTATTTGGCTTTGATTAAAGCCTCGGAATCTCTCTTGATTGCATCCCTAAAATCTAAGAATACAGCTTCGCCGGTTTCGTTTACACCTTTTCCTTCATCACAAACTTCTTTGGCATTTCTGGAAGCCACATCCCGAGGCACCAGGTTTCCAAAACTTGGGTATTTTCTTTCCAGGAAGTAATCGCGATCTTCTTCTTTGATTTCAGAAGCTTTGATTTGTCCTTTACGCAGTTTCTCAGCAGTCTCTACAGTTTTTGGCACCCATACACGTCCGTCGTTTCTCAACGATTCAGACATCAAAGTCAACTTGGACTGATGATCTCCTGATACGGGGATACAAGTTGGGTGAATCTGGGTAAAGCAAGGATTTGCGAAATACGCTCCCCGCTTGTGAGCTCTCCAAGCAGCAGTCACGTTACATCCCATTGCATTGGTTGATAGGAAGAAAACGTTTCCGTAACCTCCTGTACAAAGCAAAACAGCATGAGCTGCATGGGTCTCCACCTCACCTGTGATCACATTTCTGGTTACAATTCCTCTTGCCTGTCCATCAATTACAACGACGTCCATCATTTCGGTACGTGGATACAATTTCACTTTGCCATTGGCTACCTGACGGCTAAGAGCAGAATAAGCTCCCAAAAGTAATTGCTGTCCCGTTTGGCCACGTGCGTAGAAAGTTCTGGACACTTGCGCACCTCCGAAAGATCGGTTGGAAAGCAATCCTCCATACTCACGAGCGAAGGGAACACCTTGCGCCACGCATTGGTCAATAATACTTACTGAAACCTCTGCAAGCCGGTAAACATTAGATTCTCTTGCCCGATAGTCTCCACCTTTGATGGTGTCATAAAACAATCTGAAAACAGAATCTCCGTCGTTTTGGTAGTTTTTGGCAGCATTGATACCACCTTGGGCAGCGATCGAGTGCGCTCTTCTCGGACTATCATGGAAGGTAAATGCCTTCACATTATAACCCAACTCGGCAAGAGAAGCAGCAGCAGATGCTCCGGCTAGTCCTGTACCGACAACGATCACGTCGTATTTTCTTTTGTTTGCCGGGTTGACCAGCTTGCTGTTGAACTTATGTTTAGTCCACTTTTCGGCCAGAGGACCTGCAGGTGATTTGGAATCTAATATCATACGGGACTATTTTGTTAGCTCTGTGATGTGAAATAGATGTAAAGTGGCATACTGGCGAATAAGACTGGTACCAAAATGCAGTAAACTCTTCCTGTGAATTGAATCGCAGGAGAATATTTTTTATGACTTAGTCCAAGGGTTTGGAAAGCACTGGCAAATCCATGAGAAAGGTGGAATGCCAAGAATGCCATTGCTACCACATAAAGACCCACCATCCATGTTTGCTGAAATGCAACCCGAACGACGGCATAAAGGTTTTTGTATTCCTCTCCTTCATAGTTCACCAAAGGAACATCTCCCCAGTGCATCTGAAACCAGAAGCTGTACATGTGGCCTGCCAAAAAAACTAAAATGATGGTTCCCAAAACACCCATATTTCTGGATGCCGCGCTGCTGTTGGTGGAAGCCCCAGACTCAGCGTAACCTACCGGTCGAGCCGATTTGTTTTGCCTGGAAAGTAAAATGGAGTAAATCACGTGGCCTATCACAGAAAGATAGGTGACGTAGGAAAGAAGTTTCACGATCGGATTAGTGGTCATGAACTTGGCATACATATTAAATGCCTCTCCTCCATCGTTTTTAAACAATAACATGTTTCCGGAAACGTGACCTGTCAAAAACAGGATAAGAAATAGACCTGTCAATGCCATGACAAGTTTTCTTCCTAGTGTGCTACTCAAGGTTTTTTTAACCCAGCTCATATCAATTTTTCGATTAGTTTGGAACGAATTCTGCG
>JBILPR010000253.1:0-6470 GCA_044373795.1 Algoriphagus sp.
AGTTTTTTTAACAGGCTTAGGTTTCGTTGGTCAGGTAGTATGTACAACTATTCATTGCAGGTAAAAACTGCCCGTCATTATGGCTTGGATCCCAAAACCGGAGAACCTTACCTAATTAGATTTACAGTCAGTAATCTTCTCCCATTTTAAGTTTGTCAACTTCATAAATTATAAGGTTCTGTGTCCAATTTTATTTCAAGTGACTATTCCGATAAATCAATTTTAAGGTATGACCTCCTCTTTGAGGAAGGCTTGAAGTTTGCACAAAAGTACTCAGGCAAAATTTGGACTGATTATAACTACCATGATCCAGGTGTTACATTTTTAGAATATTTATGCTACGCTCTAACAGATCTAGGGTACAGAACAGATTTTCCGATTGAGGATATTTTTTTATTTGGAGCGGATGATTTTGACCCTATTAGGAAAAACTTATTGTTTGGACCTGCTACAGTATTTAATACCACTCCGACTTCGGTAAACGATTATCGCAAGCTTATCATTGATAGAGTCAAGCGCGTAGCCAATGCCTGGGTAATTCCTATCGAAGATAATAAAATGGGAGTGAGAGGATTGTTTGAAATATTTATAGAATGTAGTGAAGACCTGAGCGGTCTTGAGCTCAACTTTTTGAAGAGGGAAGTCTCCTCAGTTTTCCATGCCAATAGATTGATAGGTCACGATTTGGATGAAATATACATCCTGAGAAAAGTATATCTGAGTATTAAAGGCGATGTGACTATTGAGTCAGATGCACTGGGAGAGCTTGTGATGGCCAAGATTTATGCAGATTTAGATAGTTATATAAATCCCCAAGTAGAACTCTATGATCCGGTTAAATTATGGAAAGAAGATGGATTTAAAGCGGAACAAGTATTTACAGGGCCCCTGCCAAAATTTGGATTTATTTTTGAAAATAAGCTTACTCCAAAAGTTGAAGCGATTTACCTGTCGAGAATAAAAGAGTTGATCCTCGGTGTAGAAGGGGTGAGGGAAATAAGGAACTTACAGCTATTCAAAAACGGACTACCGGTTTTCGATAATTTCGTTTATTTCAGCAAGTCAGAATTTCCGAAGATTCAATATTTGGATGATATCACAGAAGCATTTAAGACTCAGATTATTCTACTGAAAAATAATTTAGAATATGAGGTAGATGAGGTAATTACCAAACAATTGATAGCATCTGAAGTGCTTTCCAGCAGTAAATTTTATCATGAGGAGCTAAGCTATGAGCAAAAGCTTCCCAAGGGTAGATTTTCATTGGAAGATTTACAAAAACATTTTCCCATTCACAACGAATTACCTGAATTTTTTGGCTTAGGAAAAAATGGTGTCTCCAAGAATGCCAACAGAGAAACCCAGGCGTCTGTCCAACAGCTTTCCGCATACCTCTACTTTTTTGAGCAAATGATGGCTTCCTACCTTTCGCAGCTTTCAAGTCTAAGGAGCTTATTTTCGGTAAATACCATCAACGACACCTACTTTAATCAAATTCCAAACGGAATTCCAAATTTAGATTCGTTGCTAGTTGAATTTGAAGGTTTTCAGAGCAAACTAAATTCCTGTTCGAGCCATACAGATGACTTCATAGAGAGACGAAACAGGCTTTTAAATCATCTTCTTGCCAGGTTTGGTGAAAGTTTGGATGAAACTAGTCTGAAGAAAATGAGCAGGGGAAATCCCTCGGATAAAACTGAAGAAATAGATTTAGGTTTGATACAGGCAAAAATCAATTTTCTAAATTCCATTGTAGAACTTGGTAAAAATAAAGCAAAAGCCTTTGATATAAAGTCAGAATCTTTCTGGGATTCTGAAAACATATCAGGTTTGGAGAAAAGAGTCGCCCTATCCCTGAATCTTAAAAATTATTCCAGAAGGTATCTTTCAGCGCCGCTTTTGAGGCTTTTTGATCTTTCTGCTTCAAAAAAAGATCAAAACCCTTGGGAACTTGTAAAAATTGACTCGGATAAAAAAAGCGTCCAAGCTTTTAAACTACCACAGGATCATTATGAAAATTTGGCAGTGCATTTTTACGGAAAAGGAATCAAATTAATTCGTGAGTTATTTGAAATCTTGACCAATGAAAAATCTATTTTTTGTATATCATCATCTGATCTGGAAAGCCATTACTTGTTGATGCAACAAAGACAAGAAGAGCATCCATTTGTTGTATATGAATCGGTAAATTTGAATGATTGTCTGGATGTTAAATTACAACTTACGAACAAGTTTGGTGTTTTAGACCAAGAATCTGAAGGGTTCCACATGATTGAACATGTGCTGCTGAGGCCCTTGGAACCAGTTTCTTTTCTTTTTTCCTTTTTGGATCTGGAAGGGGCCATTTTTTTGGAAGGGATATTTTCGGGCGAATTAAAACAACAAAAATCATTGGGAGAAGATTTGATTGCCTATGGAATTGAAATTGGGAATTACAGTATAGTGGAAGAAGAAAGCTCTAACACTTACCGAATTTTTCTCTATAGTTTAGAACATGAGCCAATAGCAAAACTGACCAAAGAATTCAATTCCAAATTGGTTGCAAAGGAGAGCATTGAAATCTCAATTGAATATTTTAAGAAAATTGCCTCCAAAGAGGTGGATTTGGAAACCGTATTAGAAATCAATCACGCCGGAGGTACTGGGCAAGGGTTCCCGTCTGAATTTCAATTTTCGGATACACTAAGCTTTCTATTTCCTGATTGGCCAAGCCGTTTTCAAAAAGCAGATTTTGTCAAATACGTCAAAAATCTGATTTCGGAAAATATTATGGCTCACCATGCCGTAAATTTGTATTTCCTTAATCTGGAGGAGTTTTCTCGCTTTGAAGAGCTTTATCATCAATGGTTGTTTTTGAAAAATCAAGATAATTCTGACCTCAAAAAAATCGACATTTTCTCTTTGCAAATCATCCAAATTCTAAATGGTTTAGAAAAAGAGTCTTAGTCTTTATGGCGATGAATGATAATTTGATCCAAAAAATGGAATTTCAAATCCAGATAGATCAGGAGTCACATTTTGATCTGTTGGCAAAAGAAATACCTGATATCGTTTCCCAAAATCTGGAAAGTTTTATTGATAGCTCTCTTCAAGCGTTTAAAATAAACAATAGATTTTTTATTATAGATCAGCTAGTACTTGATCTTGGTTCACTTGATATATTCAATTTAAAAAATGATCTGGTAGATAAATTTAAGTTTCAATTTTTAATTGAAATAAAGAAGGAGTTAAATAAAAGTACGATAGCCAAAATCCCGGATGATGAGTTGACTTTATTCATTTTTATTTTTTTTATAAAAAATGGGGCGAGGCCGTGGTGGTTAAATAATCAAATCAGGTATTTTGGAGATTTTGCTGAAAAGGCTTTTTTACTGAAGCCTCAAAAATTTATTCAGTATTTTAAGTTTTTTGTCGGGAGTTCGATTTATAAAAAACGAATTCTGGAAAATTTTTCCGAGGATTTCTTGGTTCGTGTACTTATTTATGAAAAAAAAATAGGTGGTGATAATTCTTTGGCGTCTGTGTATGTCATCAAAAAGTTCCTAAAACAAAAGTTTAGGAACTGGAATGAGGGTAGGATTTCCTTAGCGTTTAAAGAGATTATACTGCAACTTATTCGTAACTCTCACAGGATTGATAAACCATGGAAATTGAACTTAGCCATTGTTGAAGCTTTTCAAAATAACCATCCTGAAATTTCGATTTTAGACTTTCGAAGTAAGGGTTTCACCACTTACGATGTTAACTTAACTGAGTCCAATGACCGCTCTGTTAATCTGATTGAAGAAAATAACAGTCTATCGGACACCAAAGGAGATGACCTTTTGATTCAAGGCTTTCAGTTTTATTTGGAAAATGGATATTCCTCAATTGGAAAAATTACTAAATATTATAAGTATCAGGACATAAATGTCCTTTTTAGATATTTGGTTGTGAATCAGTTGGATCTTCTCACTGATCTGTTATTATCAGTGGGAAGAAGGAACATCATAAAGAAGAGATTTTTAGAAAGTATTTCTCAAGAACTCCTCGATCAGTTTTTTGCGTTGGTAGCTCCTTCCAAAAGAAAATTGTTGGATTGGGTTCTTGATGTGTTTCAAAAAGTGCAAGAAGAGTATAGGCCAATTAATCAGACATTTATCAATGTTAAGAAATCTATCAATGAAATAACATTTGAGTTTTTTTTGAATAAAAAACTCACTTCAACCACTGATGAAAATTATTTAAGATTTTTGTTTAAACAAACTGCGAGAAAGTTTGGAATAAAGTACAAAGACCTGCTTTTTCTTACTATTAAATCACTCACTGCCCGAGACAAGAGATATAGAGTCTTTAAGTTTTCCCAAACCTTATCAATCATTTATTCAAAAGATTTCCTTAACAACAAAAAGTATTCGTCAGGAAGTCGATCACTTGTAAAGCTGGATAAAGTCGAAGAGGAAACAGGAATCGCGGACTATCGAAATAAGGATTTTATTTATAATTTATTCTTGGGCTTGTTCAGGTATAAGCAGCGTGGAAATGAGAGTCAGGTAAGCGAGTGGTTAAAAACCAAATTGGGGCCGATGACCATGGACAGCACTTCGGATATTTTAAGCCTGTGGGAAGTATTTGCATCTAAGTTTGATCTCAGGCCCGAACAATTTCTGATCCCTGTGTTGGTTGAAAGACATAAAAATTCGTCTATCCAACTTTCTTCTCAATCTTTTAATTTTTGGAAGAAAAAGTATAATATAAAGGGTCTTTATTCCAAAAATAAGCCAGACGAGTTTCAACTTATACAGACACTTCAAGAAAATAAGAAGTGGATCCCACGAAACACTGTTAAGGAGATACTTATGGGTTTAAATCTTGGTTCTCGGGTTAATAAACTGGATTTTCAAGTAGTGGCAAACTTAATTCACTCAGGTATTTCTCCAATAATACCTCAGTATTTTAGTTGGCTTGATAAAATTTTGAAAGAGAGTCAAGTACAATCAAAAAAAATGATTGTCTACAACTGGTTTTTGCATCAATTAATTGTGCTTCCTAAGAAAAATCTGACTCTTCAATTTTTCAAAAAGAAAACTCTTGAATTTTTACAAATAGATGCGGAGCTTTTTCTCGATCCGAAGGAACAAGCTACCAGCAGAAAAAATCACTTTAAAAATGAAAGATTTATTTCTGATAGGGCTTACCAGAATGATTTTCATCAGAATTCCTCTCGCATTTTTCCCCAAAAATCCACCCATGCTTTGTTTAGATTATTTGAGATTCTCGGAAGGTCCTCTATTCTGGATATTTTACCAAGTTCGCGGAAGTTTGGTGACAAAATTTTGTTCCAACTCTTGACCTCAAAATATGAACCTCAATTTATAGACTTATTAAAAAAGCATCAGTTTAATAAAGAATTCCGGGATTACATTCTAATCCAATCCCCTGCATGGCTAAAAAAGTCGATTCTCAATTTTGTCTATAAGAATTCTGTAAGCCCTTGGCTTTCAACTATTTCTTCTCTTGGGAAGTATAATGAAGAGGTCAATTGGATTCGATTAAGTGGTGTACAATTGAACGAATTTTTAGAAAAAATTCTTTGGACAGAGATTTTTGAATCAATCACTCCTTCTTTTAAGGATTTGGCAGCTCTGATGATGCAAGAAGCCTTAAAGGAGGACCTTATTGCGAGTAAGTTTTGGGATGATTATTACGAATATAAATCCTGGATAAACTCGAATGTTTACCTCAGTAAATCTTCTCAGGTTGACAAAATTATTGCACTGGAGGGGTCAGATTTCTTACTTTACATAAATGTGTTGAGTAAAGAAAAGGATGAAATTCCTGTTTCAAGGCATATCTTGGAAAGTGTTCTTTTTGATTTCGATTTCCCGGTGGGACATTCTTTTTTGGGGCATCCAATTGAGGAGTTTAAGCCGTATATCAATAAGCTCGTCAACAAGGATAAAACAGTCCTTCTGGAACTTTTAAACAGGGTAGAATCCCCTGTTTTGCTGTATCCTTTTTTAAAACTTTTAGATGTAAGTACTTTAAGGTTTTTGATTCAGGAAAATCATAAGAAGCTTGGATTTCCAGCTCTTTTCAAAAAAATTGAAGCTGTTTTTTCATTTTTTAAAGTAAAAGATAAGCCTAACACCAACAATTTTTATGCTGTCTGGATTGGCGTGCTTTACTTCGAAATAGCTGGGAAAATTAATCTTAGATCCATTTATGCCAGTCTCATCAGTGTCTTGATAGATGAAGATGTTTTAAAGAAAGAAGCTGTTTTTTCTGAAAGTAATTGGAAACAAATTCTTAGGATCCTTCAATTGGATAGTACCGATGAAAAACTTCTTTTTGAGGAATTTGGAAGCTGGAATAAAAAACCTGGGCAAGAAGTTGACTTGGCCGGCAACCTCATTGGTGTGAAGCAAGAGGAGGAGTTTAACTCCTATTTGCAGAACGTTGCCAAAGTGGATAAAAAAGAACTTGTAGGG